>JBIKUM010000107.1:0-8676 GCA_044347585.1 Terrimicrobiaceae bacterium | reverse complement strand
TGCGGGAGCGGTTTTTGCTTTGGAGGGGGGCGGTTTTTGGCAGGGAATTTGTTTTTGCCGTGGACCAAGGCGGCGAGGAGGCGCAGACGGCTACGGAATCTGCAAACTACTCCAATCTGTTGTCGAAGACTCTGGGAGCGGCTGTGGTCTTGGTGTTGCCAAGCATCTTGCCGGCGTTGCGACAAAGGTTGGTGGCGGCGGGTGTGCCATTCGTGGTTCCGGGAAGCCAAGCGTTCTTGCCGCTCGCCTTGATCGATCTGCGGGAGCGCCAACCCCGACACCTCCATGTGAGGGGGCACCGCCTGACTCCGGCCGCACAGACAGTGCTACTTTACCACCTCCAAAAAGAATCATTGGAGGGGTGGCCGCTCAACCGCATCGCCGAATCGGTGGGCTACTCGGCGATCATGCTCACACAAGTGAAGGCACAACTGACTGCGCAAGGCCTCTGCGAGGGCAAAATCGAAGGCCGCACGACGAGGCTTCATTTTTTACACCAAGGTAGAGATTTATGGGACGCGGCGCTGCCATTCTTGGCGAACCCCGATAAGCATTCCCACTGGGTGCGGTGGGAAAACCCAGGAGAACCTGCGGTGCTGGCTGGTCTGAGCGCACTCAGCGAAGCCACCCAGCTTGCCGCACCACGCATCCCGAGCTATGCCATCCGGAACAAGAAATATCAGGACCTCTTAAAAGAGGGAGTGATCCACAGAACTTCCCAGAGGGACACAGCGAATGCCTGCATCGAGGCGTGGAGCTACAATCCCCGCCTTCTTGCTGTAGATGGGAGAGTGGATGCCTTGTCGCTTTATCTCACCCTGCGCGACTCACCCGACGAGCGGGTGCAGCAACAACTCGAAACACTTCTGGAGGCTGTGCAATGGTCCAAGGGATAGACACCTTCCGCGCGGCATTCCGAGGGTTCGAGGAGTGTTTCGTTCTGATCGGGGGCGCAGCCTGCGACGAGTGGTTTGCGATCCAGAGCCGGGAGTTTCGCCTGACGAAAGACCTCGATCTGGTCTTGATCATCGAGGTGCTGGATGCACGCTTCGTTGCGGCCATGCGCCAATTTCTCGCGAAGGGCGGCTACCGCATCCGGGAGAAATCGACTGGAACACCGGAACTCTATCGCTTCGCCGAGCCGAGCGACTCCAGGTTCCCGGCTCAAATCGAACTCTTCAGCAAAAGCCCGGAGGCCTTGGACTTTTCTCCCGGCGAAGTCGTTCCAATCCTTGTGGACTCGGACCACCACAGCCTTTCGGTCATTTTGCTGCAAGAGGATTACTACAATCTTATCCGAACCCATCAGGACGACCGCGAAGGGCTTCGCATCGCCAATGCCACTGCGCTCATTCCACTCAAGGCCTACGCTTGGCTCGACCTGAGCCGCCGCAAAGCGGAAGGCGAAAAGATAAATTCCAGAAATATCTTCAAGCACCGCTCGGATGTCTTCCGCTTGGCAGCGACACTGCCGGGTCAGCCCGGCCCTAAGTTGCCCGCACCGGTTCTGAAGGATCTACGGCGTTTTCTGGAAGCCTTTCCGTTGGACTCAGACCAGTGGCCGGCCATCCGACAAGCGGTAAAATCCACGCTGGGCACGGACATCCGACCTTCCGTGCTTCTCGACGCGCTGAAACTCTATTTCCGAGTAGACTGACCTCCGCCATGCCCGAAATCTCAAATCCTCGTGGCAGAAAAATTATGACCTCCGCCTCGGAAAAAAGAAACACAGGAAGCCTAGCGCCGTAACCCAACCCGCGAGGGATGCCCAGACGCAGGCGGCATACCACCAGGGTTGGCGGAATTCGAAGACGATGCCTGACTGGCCACTGGTCTGAACGCCCGAAAAGGCCAGCATGGCGCGGTGGACCTCGCGGCGGTCACCGCCTTCCAAGGCGGTCCAATCCGGGTGCCACGCCTCGTTGAAAACCAGCCAACCGCTCTCGCCCGTCGGCTCAAACTCCACTTTTTGATAGGTGCCGCCCTCGCGCCTTGGCACCCGTGAGAAGGCCTTGCCTCCTTCGAGCACTTTGCCTTCGGAGGCGGCGATGCGGCCTTCGATGATCTTGCCACGCAGGCCCGGCTCATCGACGGCGAGGCCGCTGGTTTGGATCATGGCCAGATTGTGCTCAGCCCCGCCGATCGCTGCGATGGCCGTCTCGGGTCCATCGGTGCCGGTTTGCAGGAAATCCTTCGCTAAAAATCCAAACCCGAGGGGATTTTTCACGCCCAAGAGCGCCATGTTTTCATTTTCAAAAACCACGGGAAAAATACCGCGCAGTTTGGCCTGCATGTCAGACTTGGTGTCGGGGTCACACGGAAGTAAGACTCCATGCGCTCGTCGCTGAGAAATGCGGACCCCTGCAAAATCGCCGCACCGCGCTGTTGGAGGTAACTGTTGAAGGCCTCCGCCGCCAGCGGGCGCCCCGAAAGCCAGGGTGTCATGAGATAAAAATAGCGGCCCGAAAACGCATAGACCCGCCCGGGCTCGGGCGCGGTTTTTAGAAATTCCTGCGCCTCCAAAAAGTCCCTCCACACGCCCGCGCCCATCCGCTCTTGAAAGAGAGGGCGCGCATACGGGGCGACATCCACCGCCACAAGCAAAACAAAAGCCACCGCGAGTCCGCGCCGCACAAATCCCCACCGCACTTTCTCCAACAATGCGCCCGCAGCCAGAGCCACCGCGCCGATGAGGCAGATCGAGCCGGTGACCTGATAAAAATCAAACGGCGCACGGATATTTCGATAGATGGGCAGGAATTCCAGCAAGCGGAAGCCCGGCACCAACAAATACACAAGCGAGAGCCCCACAGCCGCCCAGCGCCAAGCCACGGACTCCCGGGGCACGAGTTGAAAAATTACCCACACCTGCGCTCCCAGTAAAAACCAAGCCACGGCCGGGGTGAAGTCCGCTGCGCCCATCGACATTTTCAGAAACTCGAAATGCCCGCCCAACACACTGTGGGGGCCGAATGAAAGCCAGAACGCCCCCATTGCAAGAGCCAGGAGCACGCGCGCCCGGCCTCCTGCCTCCCGCCCTTGCAAGAATCCCCGCCACAAAGCCACCGCAAGCACGGCACCGCAGACCAAGCCGAGATAGGTTCCGCCATTCAATGTGGTCGGCGCGAAACCGGGATCCATCCCCGCGCCCAGCATGCCTCCTCGATCGAACCAACTCAGCGCACTCTTCGTGCTGAAAGCGCGCTGCCAGCCCTCGAAGGGCCCGAATTCAAACATAGCCACGAAGCCCGCCTCACGCAGCGCGGGCAGGTTCGGCAACACGGCCAACACACAGACAACGCCCGCAGAGAGAGCCCAGATACGCCATCCGGGCCGCTCCGAGCGGGATTGCAAAAAATACCCCGCTGCGACAAACGCACCGAGCACCGGCAGGGACATCAGGCCTGTTTTTCCATAGGCCAGCGCGAGCAGGGAAAAACAGACGCCAAAAACCAAGGCCGAGCGTGGCGTTCCCTGGCGCACCAGACCCACAAGGGCCCAGAAAACCCATGGCAAAACGGCCAGCGAGACCACCACCACGAAATGCTCAAAACCCGCCGCCCGCGTGAGCACCGAGGGATTCAATAAAAACAGCATCGCAGCGATCCACGCAGCCACACCGCTGCCATTCCAACGCCTCAGAAAAAAAAACATCCCCGCCGCGCCAGCCAGCAGGCAGCAACCCACAACCACTTTCGAGCCCGCCAGAAAGCCAAAAGGCAAGGCGGTCGCCAGCATGACCACATTGGAAAACATATACCCCCAAGCCATCGCGAGACTCGTGCCTTGAAGAAAACTCGGCGACCACCACGGCAGCCCCCCGACACTTTGCACGCCCCGGAAAAAATCCCCCGCCTTTGCGAAGTTTGCCAGCAACTCCTGATCCGAAACCGACACCCGCGTCCACACGAATACGGCGCCGGCAACGAGGCAGAACACGGCGAGAGCCGCACAAAAGCTTTTCCATTTTCCCATCACGATCCCACGCTTCTACAGCCGATCCTCGCATCCGCCAAGCGCGGCGGGAGCATTTTCATATCGCAAGCTATTTGCATTTTTTCTTTGACTCTTGCAACACGCTTGCATAAACAGCGCTCTTCCATTTTATGAAAAAACCACTCCACACCGCACTCGCCCTCCTCGCAATGGCCCCGCTTGCCGGAGCCCACGGCATCGCCCATAACCACCGCGAAACCCAAACCGAGATCAACCAGGCGCTGGATACCGGCACACAGCCGCTTACGGGTCACGAAGGCCACTCGCATGCGCAAGCCTCCCCGAGCGGCAAAAATTTCAAAGCCCCCGCGCTGGAGACCGACAGCCGCATCTGGGGAGCCAGCATCACGACGGGATGGGAGAGCCGTCACATCCACTATGGTGTGAACGAAACCGGCAACGGCGGCGCTTACACCAATGAGGTGGGCGTTTGGATCAATGACTTCACTCTGAGCGTCTGGAACGGCTTTGGCACTTCAAACGACTTTGAGGAGTGGGATTTCACCGCCGGCTACAATTTCGATCTCGGCCCGGTGTTTTTCATCCCCGGCTACAATTTCCGCTACACACCCGGCATCGTCGAAGAAGGCCACGCGCACGAGCATGAACACGAAGAGGCCGGGCACGAAGAAGAAGGGCACGAGGAAGAAGCCGGACACATCCACAAGACCTACGGCAACGAACTCTTTGTCGTCCTCGGCACAAACAAAATCCCCTATGTCACCCCGAGCGCCGCCTTCATCTGGGATCTCAACAACACGCCCGGCGCATTTTTGGAGTTCCGTCTCGATGGCGAAATCCCGGTTTACAAAGACATCGTCACCCTCGAACCCTACGCCCTCCTCGGTGTGAACCTCGGCTACAACACGCGCACTTACTATGGTTGGAACAACTTCCAATTTGGCGTCGAAGGAAACTGGCAAATCAACAAAATCATCTCCGTGTTTGCCGGCATCAACTACAGCGTCGCCATGACCGCGCTGCAGGATATCGACCAAGGCAACGAAGTCTGGGCCAATGTCGGCCTGAGCTTCACCTACTAAGAGCACCGCAGCGCACTACCTCCCGCCATCCGCGAGTGGATGGCGGGATGGAAGGCGCTCACAGATTCACCCCGCCAGAATCCCCAGACATGATGAGGTCAAGGCATGCTTGAGCGGCTCGAAGGCCCCGCTCGGAAAATCCGTCGGCAGGCTGAAGGCAGGATTCATCATTTTCCCCAATGCAGCCAAAAAGATGTCAGGCTGCTCGTCGTGATCCACCTCCAAGTCCTCCGGAAAAAAGGCATCGAGCAGCGCGAATCCACACTCGGTCTCTTCCATCAGCTCGCCAGCCCAGCGAAGAATGGTTTCATACGCTGAAGCCTCAGGAAAGCGCTGGGCCACCATTTTGAAAAGATCCTCCCGCTTTTGGACATTCAGCAAAAGAGCCAGGAAAAAACGGTGCTCCGGATCGGAATAGCGGCCTCTCATCGCCTTGATGCGATCACGGCGCGCGCAATCGTCCAGAGTCGTCTCGATGCCATTGGCGAGTGCGCCGTGTTTTTTTTGAAAGACCTCATACACATCGCCCCAGGCCTCCAGATCGCGCAGGTGGCCCATGCAATTTTGAAGCGTGTGGAAGCCTCGCTCGAAGTCCAAGTCGCGAACCATCTCCAGCACAAGATCGACATACGAGGGATCCCCCGTCCGCTCCAGCACATCAAGCACCTGGTGCCGCCTCAGCATGAGAGCATCACTGAAAACCGGATCATACGCGACACGCGGCGGGAGGTAGTTGAACTGCGGCCCCGTGCCTGGGTCATTCTGCGTGCGCACCACGACCGTGATGGATGGCATATCGAGGTGGAACAGGGAGTGAATGCAGGAACGTCCCGAGACAATCGGAACCGTGCATCCCGTCTCCAGCAGGAAAATCTCCGTCATCCGCAAATCGCCGAGCCGAAGATACGGCGTAACCGACATGTCGTTTTCAAACGCGAATTGCGCATGAATGCTCGAGCCGGACATCACATGAAACGCGCCGGAGAATTCGTGCTGGTGGATCGCCGTCGTGCCATCCATCCAGAACAGGAGCTGAATATAAAAGCGGGGATGCTCGTAGACGATGATCTCCGGCTCGCCAAATCCCGACTCCGTCTGCGAAGGCTGGGCATCATCCAGCAGGAAGCCGCGAAGAAACTTCTCCAGATCCACATGCCCGGCCAGAGCGTTTTTTTGCAACTCCTCCACGGCGATGCCGGGAAACGCCTCCAAGGAGAAATTTCCCTCCCGCCAGCGCGTCAGGACTGAGTTTCCGAGGTTTTGAAAAAATGAATCCATGGAAACCAGCAAAGGCGTTCGAAACGAATCAGGCAAGTGCGGGAGGCGATTAAATTCGCGAAATGTTTTTCAAGTTATGGACAACTCCCGATATTCGCCTGGTTGAATGCTTGCTATGGCTTGATGAACCAGTTCACGGCTCGCAATGATGCCGCGAAGGTCGTTGGTGGAAAGTTCGAGAATTGCGATCCGTCGGCCTTGGAGGTTTTGCTGGTAGCGAATGTTCTGATCACAAGTGATGAACAGGTCGAATTCGGACTCCGCTTGTTGAATCAACTCGCCGTTTTTACAGAATGCCAACCGCGTTTCTGGGCAGTGGTGCATGTATGCCCAACGACGAGTTTGTGCATCGGCCAGGGGACGCACTCGTCGAGGAGGATTTTCATACGGCAGCGAAAAGCGCGGACTCCGAACACTCCAGAACGGCCACCGCCGTTTCGCGGGTCACAGTCGGAAAGCATTCAAGAAACTCGTCCAGCGTGTAATTCCCTTCCAAATACTTGAACAAGGATTCCACCGGCACCCTCGTTCCAGCGAAAACCGGCGTGCCTCCGAGAATTTCGGGATCGATGGTGATAAACGATTTCAAGTTCATGAGGCCAAAGTAAACGAACTACACCTTCGCGTAAACCTCGGCGCCTTTTTCGACGAACTCGCGGCTCTTTTCCTCCATGCCTTTTTCAAGGGCTTCCTGCTCGCTCATGCCCTGTTCGGCGGCATATTTGCGGACATCCTCGGTGATTTTCATCGAGCAGAAGTGGGGACCGCACATCGAGCAGAAGTGGGCGCTCTTCGCGCCGTCCTGCGGCAGGGTTTCGTCGTGGAATTCGCGGGCGGTTTCGGGGTCGAGGCCGAGGTTGAACTGGTCCTCCCAGCGGAACTCGAAGCGGGCTTTCGAAAGGGCGTTGTCGCGGTATTGCGCACCAGGGTGGCCTTTGGCGAGATCGGCGGCGTGGGCAGCGATTTTGTAGGCGATGACGCCGTCCTTCACATCCTTCTTGTTCGGCAAGCCGAGGTGTTCCTTGGGCGTCACATAGCAGAGCATCGCGCAGCCATACCAGCCGATCATGGCGGCTCCGATGCCGCTGGTGATGTGGTCGTAGCCGGGAGCGATGTCCGTCGTCAACGGCCCGAGCGTGTAAAATGGAGCCTCGCCGCACCACTCGAGCTGCTTGGCCATATTTTCCTCGATAAGGTGCATCGGCACATGACCAGGGCCTTCGTTCATGACCTGGACGCCCTTTGCCCATGCGCGGCGGGTGAGTTCGCCCTGCACTTGAAGCTCGCCGAATTGCGCCTTGTCGTTGGCATCGGCAATCGAGCCGGGACGGAGTCCATCGCCGATGCTGAAGCTCACATCGTAGGCGGCCATGATGTCACAGATGTCGTCCCAGTGGGTGTAGAGGAAGTTTTCCTTGTGATGGGCGAGACACCATTTCGCCATGATGCTGCCGCCACGGGAAACGATGCCGGTCATGCGCGAGGCGGTGAGCGGCACGAAGCGCAGAAGCACGCCGGCGTGGATCGTGAAATAATCGACGCCCTGCTCGGCCTGCTCGATCAAAGTGTCGCGGAAAATTTCCCATGTCAGGTCTTCCGCTTTTCCGCCCACCTTCTCCAGAGCCTGATAAATCGGGACTGTGCCGATGGGAACCGGCGAATTGCGGAGGATCCATTCGCGCGTAGCGTGGATGTTTTTTCCGGTAGAAAGATCCATCACGGTGTCGGCACCCCATTTCGTGGACCAGCGCATTTTTTCGACCTCTTCCTCGATACTTGAGGCGACGGCGCTGTTGCCGATGTTCGCATTGATTTTTACCAAAAAATTCCGCCCAATGATCATGGGCTCAAGCTCGGGATGGTTGATATTTGCTGGAATGATGGCGCGTCCGGCGGCGACTTCGTCACGCACGAATTCGGGAGTGATCTCGGCAGGAATGCGCTGCGGAAAACGACGGAAAATGGAAGGCGTGAATTCGCTCTCCACGCGCTGCGCGGAGCCCGAGTGCTGCTTGTCGAGACGATTGCGCAGGATGTCGTCGGCCAAATCGCCCATCTTCGCCCGGCCCATGTTTTCGCGGATCGCGATGAACTCCATTTCGGGAGTAATGATGCCTTGGCGCGCATACCAGAGTTGGGTGACCGGATGCCCTGCCGAGGCGCGCAGCGGCTTGCGGCGCAGGCCCGGGAACTCCAGCAAACGATTGCGCTCGGCTGTGCTGGCATACTCGGCATGGTTGCGAGAGAGGTATCCGTTGTCCTGCGGCTTGACCTCGCGCCCCTCGTATTCCTCGACATCCTTGCGATTCAAAATCCATGAGGATCGGAGGGCTGGCAGACCGTTTTTCACATCGCCATT
>JBIKUM010000527.1:0-9035 GCA_044347585.1 Terrimicrobiaceae bacterium | reverse complement strand
CGTGCCAAAGCCATCGGTATAGATCGCATAAACTGATATAGCTTTTCCAACTAATGACTGATCGAGTTTTAAGGTCTGAGCATTAGCACCGTCGATAGCCTTTCCTGCTGCATACCATTGGTAACTGAAAACCCCCATACCATCGGGATCTGAGAGATTGTTGAAGGCTGTAAGTGTTTGACCTTGGCTTAGCAGCCCTGCAATACCCACCGAACCAACGGGTGGATCATTCATATTCACGACAGGAACTGTCGGCTTTGAGGCCACCTCCTCCTGGGCACCATTTCGGTCGGTATAGTGGGCGACTGCCGATATCGCCCGCCCTGCATGTGCCGATGTCAGTAAAAGCGTTGACCCTATTGAACCAGGGATGATTTCACCGTCTGCGAGCCAGCGATAACTGATCTCGCCCAAGCCATCCCTATCTGAAATATTATTTGTAGCGGTAAGTAGCTGACCTTGCTTGGGATCACCGCTTAGCAACACCTGGCCAGAGGGCAAATTATTGCTCATGACAACAACTCGATAGGGCGCAGTCCAGACACGCTCTGCCGTACCTCCGCCGTCCTCGTAGCGCACCTCAGCCTGAATCTGTGCCCCAACATACTGACTAATCAGCAGCAGCCGTGGTTCAGTTGTGACGACGTTTTGCCCGTGAATCAACCAGTGATACGTGAAGGTACCCAAACCATCTGCATCGGTGATGTTGTTGCTTATCTCTAGGTAGCGACCAACGATTGGCTCGCCCGTCACCTTAATACGCCCAAGGGGCATCTCATTACGATTAATGACGGCTGTCGTAGGCATGCTTGTGAGCGATTCAAGCGTCCCTTGTCCATCTACATATACAACCTGTACCGATATCTTTTTACCAACGTGCTCTTGCTTTAACAGCAAGCTCGGATCTTTGGCGGAACTGCCACTAAATCTTGCGACCTCTACGCCATCGGCCAGCCACACATAAGTCAAGGCCGTCATACCATCGGGGTCGCGCAAGTTGGTTTGAGGCCAGAGATTCCAACCCTCTTGAGGATCCTGCTGCCCACCTTGAATGGAAACCCAACCTTCAGGAGGATCGTTCATATTCAGCACCGGCGTTGAGTACGCACTCGAAATGCTGTCTTGTACGCCAAAGGCATCGGTATAACTTGCAACAAGGCTAATTTTCTTACCAACTTCAAGTTGGCTTAGGCTTAGCTCGGCCCCCTTATTGTTTGAAATTAAAACATCGTCGGCATACCACTGGTAGCTGATCGGACCCATACCATCTGGATCGGTAAACTGAGGCCTGGCAACAAGCGTTTGACCCTGTTCAAGCCTTCCCTCAAAACCTAAGGTTCCCCTTGGCAAGTCATTGATATTGGCCACCAAGCTGGTGAGTGCACTGCTGAATTGTTCGGCTGTGCCCTTACCATCGATATAACTTGCCTTGACCCCAATCCGCTTGCCAACCTCAGCCTGGCTGGGTGTGAAGCGCCCGGTGCTTGCTCCCTGGATGGCTATGCCATCGGCAAACCATTGATAACTCAAAGGGCCCATGCCATCGGCATCGGCTAGTGTATTTACGACGCTTAGTTCGCTGCCCTGTGCAGCCCAACCACGGATTGAGATTTTTCCAGTCGGGCCCTCATTACGCTCAAGGACGATACGGCTCGCCTCACTGCGAACAATTTCCTCTGTACCACCGCCATCGACATAACGAACGACAACTGATAAGGATTTGCCCAGAAAGGCCGATGATAAAAGGAGTTGCGCTGATTGTTGTGAGGGAATTTCAATGCCATCAGCGAGCCATTGGTAGCGCAATACACCCAGGCCGTCACCGTCACTTAAGGCACTCACAGCCCGAAGCGTCTGCCCCAAACTTGGTGTGCCAATGATACGAACCGTACCAGCACTTGGATCGTTAATATTTTCGACGAGTTCGGTCGGCTTTGTCTCGACATGTTCCCAATAACCTTGACGGTCGTGATAATCAATCGATGCCGAAATTTTCTTGCCGACGAGCGATTGACTCAGATAAATTTGCTCTTCATAGGCACCAGGAATCTGGACACCATCGGCGAACCATCGAATATTGGCGTTTGGCTTACCCTCGGGATTCGTGTGGCGACCGTCGGCATCCTCGATCGCATCGATCAGGCGAAGCCATTGGCCCTGCCTCACAAGACCGGTAATTGTTAAGCTACCAACCGGTGGATCATTGCGATTTTCAACAGGGTCACTAAGGCTCGTACGAAGGATATTTTCCTGACCTGCCGAGTCCATGAAATAGACATCGGCGTATATCCGCTGTCCAATCATATTCGAACCAAGCAGCAAACCAGGACCATGCTCGTCGCTTAGGCGTTGGTTGTTGACATACCAGTCATAGCCGACTGCGCTCGCCTCACTCCAATTGGCAGCTTGTACCTCGAGTCTGAGTGTTTCACCCTCTCGGGCAAGGCCCATCAAACTTGCCCTTAAGTCGGGCAGTACTGTATCAGCGAAGACTAGCCACTCAATATCAGTGAGTACATCGAATCCCGATATGCCATCCTTTGCTTGAACCAGGGTGAAGCCGTACTGAGCGCTCACCAAATAATCATCGCGTCGACCTTCAAAAACCGCCGTGTCCTCACCAGGGCCACCGTCGAGCCGATCGTTTCCTTGCAAGCCTTGCAAACGGTTGTTAGCTGCATTGCCCACCAGCACATCATCAAAGCGCGTACCGATCAGCTGTTCGATCACGCTCCCCTCGAGCACTGCGAAATTATCTTCAGCGATAACGCCGCCTGGTGTGAGGCCAAGACTTGACAATTCACCGGAAGCAAGCGAGATCCAAACACCCGAACTGAGGTCCGATGCATCGATTAAGTCAATACCACCATCGTCGACAACGAGGCTCAGTGAAGCGTTTGCTTGCTTACCCAGTCGATAGACGCTATCCGAGGTGTTTGTAGGCTTGGTTCCGTAAAGATAGCGAAGCGCAAGCACATCAAGCGGTCCCCAGTCCTGGCGATACAGACCCTCTGCACTCGGCACTTGCGACATAACGGTGAGCGCGATGCGGTCGTCTTGCAAGCGCAATTCGGTCTCCCAAGCATCTTGCACGTCGACATTTCGGGGGTGCCTCAGGCCAAGGGCATGACCGAGCTCATGCAAGAGCACCTGATAGCCTTCTTGACCGGGCTGCAATAAGGCCATGGTTTCAACATCCACCAGCACATCGCCCGCTTGCGCCGTGCTACCGGGAAGCCAACTGACTGCTTTCGTCGTGGATTGCTGTGACACGCCGAAGCGCAATTGTCCAACGAGACCTGGCGCCTCACTAACTTCCTGAAATCGCAGCCCCGTTATAGTTTCTGTTTTTTGGAGCATTTCGCGAACGACGGCGCGTTCGGACTCGCTAAAGCTTCGAAATCCGACAATCCCGCCAAGCCCATAGGCTGGGGCGGCTTGCATAAAGCTGTAAGTCAATACCGTCTCGGTGCCTAGCGGGTCCGATGCGTTCCACCGCTGATTCGTCCCGGCAACGATGCCACCTTCTGCCATCGCCCGCTGGGTCAGAAAATCTACAATTGAAAAATTGACCCATTGGCCTCGTTCGTCGGGTAACTGGAAGTACTCGACACCGTTGAGGACGTATCGAAAGCCCTGGTACCCCTTGACCTCAATCACTGCCTGGCGCGTATCAGCACTCAAACTGATCTGCAAGTCCTCGAGTAGGGCCTGACGCCAGGGCAACCCCTGCACTGGCTGAAAGCTTGGAATAGACACACCATCATTGCCAGCACCGCCAATGATGGTGTCATGGCCTGAGCCTGGCCAAAAGAAATTGTCTCGCTCGTTTCCTTTTAGCCAGTCGTTGCTGCCAGTTGCACTGAGTTGATCAACGCCAATAATCGAGTCGCGACCGCCATAGCCATCTTCTGCCCAGCCCTCTTGCAAGTCGACTCGTATGCCTTGGGGCGAGCTCCAGTACTGGATTTGCACCCGCCAAGGATCTGGCAAGGCCAGGTCACTGCGCACAAGGGTATCGTTGCCTGGGCCGCCGATAATGTTGCCTTGAATGACCTCAATATAGTCATCACCAGCTTCGCCATAAACATTATTCCAGTCGGTGCGTTGAGGGTCAGTTTCGACGTAGCTGTCGCTTCCCTGGGTTAGTCGAATATCGGCCATGAGAAAAGGAAGCTATAAGATCCTTCAGCTTTGAATCAGCGGAATTGTTTTATTCTGAAAATTAGCAAGGTATGGGAATGCCTTTACAAGCTGGTCACTCCCCAGCCCCATCCAAAGCATGGCACTTGCACCGACCTGATCGCTACTAATAAATGGAACATGCCTGCCATTACGGCCTAAGTCACCGTCGTCAACGCCTCCAAGCGTTAGGTCAGGGAATCGCCCAATGACAGAGCCACCCTGAACCATGCCTCCAATTGCCATCCAATGACTGCCCCAGGCATGTTCGCTGCCCCCTCCAGAGCCTGGCCGCAATGTGCGTCCAAACTCAGAAATGACCAGCGTGAGAACATCCCCGCCCAAACCATTTCGAAGGTTGGTGTAATCAAATGCTGCGAGCGCCCTTGCTAGATCAGCAAATTGGGCGTCTTGCGTATTCATGGTTGTGCCACGCTGATTGGCATGGGTATCGAAGCCACCCCAATGCAGTAAGAAAACTTGTCGCCGCAATCCCTGTGACTTGAACACTGGCAGCACTGACGCTAGAGCGCGTAAATTACCGCTTAAGCCGTTGCTCTGCGGACCAAAATCGGCCTCCGGCTCGCTTGCCGCAAGAAAGGCTCGGGTAAAGCGAACTGAATCATTGACCGCGTTGCCGAATGTTCGAGCGTATTCGGCTTCATAAGCGTTATTAAATTGCCAACGGCCCATTCTAATAATAGCTTGGGCTGCCGCGGTCTCCGGATGCGCTAGGTCGGCTGGTCCCCATCGCCCACCACCACCTGGAACCATAAAAGAAACAGGCGTGTTCTTGCCAAGCACGAGCGTTCGGTTAGTGTCCATCGTGACGGCATTGATCGGATGTCGAAGCGCACTTGGCATCAACTCGAGTGCACGACCCGCCCAACCGCTATTGTCTTCCTGAGCGAGCCAGCCTTGAACCATCGATGTCTGGTCATTGTGTGATAACAAGAATGGTGGGAGTCTTACCTGATTATTGATGACCTTCTCGGCCGTCGCTGGCTCGATCAGTGGTCCAACATTTGGAATAAACGCCAGTCGACGTTGTTCATATAACGCTGCCAGGGGAGCAAGGGCTGGATGTAATCCAAAACTGTGGCCCGCTGTGGATCCAGACAAACTAACGAGGGAGCGCCTCGGAATGGCGAGATTTTGCCGGCTGTATTCGTAATCACCATAGGCTGCGTCCGAAGGGATCAACATATTGTTGCCATCGTTGCCGCCATTCAAGTGAATGACCAGTAGTGCCTTATAACTGCTATCAACAGCAAGGCTGTTGATACTTGCACCGCCTAGCAGTCCAGCTGCGGTTGTTGCCCCCATCGCCCGTAACCAGCGGCGGCGATGGCCACTGGGATTTGACGCCGAATGATTCCAAAAACGCAAACGGTTCATCGGATCACTCCAAAGTAGGGACTCGATAAGGCATAGTCAATCATCCGCAGGGCACCCTGCTCTGGCGAATTAGCATTCCACTGTGGCCGCTTGATCAACTGCTCAATGTCATACCGCAGTGCATAGGGCATCGCGCCACGGAAGAAGCGATCACTCAATATTTTTGCAAAATCACTCGGCGACGATGCATAAGCATCGACAAACTTGTCAATCTCACATCGTGAGGCTCGAAAGGCGGATAGTGCTGCAGGTGGGTCATCAGGCGACCAACGCACCAAATTACTATTGAGGGAAAGACGCTGGGTCAGTTCACCCGTTGTGACGATGCGTTGTTCGGGAGCGAGCAAGTTGCTGCCAGGCGCTCGATCAGTCGGTGCATAAAAACTAAAAACACTTTCTGCATTAAAAGGGCGTTGTGTCCCGGGCAGGCTCAAACCCCATTCGTTGGATGGAGCACGTTCACAGCCGAGCCCACGCCACGCTGCGGTAAAGTGCAACAATGGTTCTCTAATCTTTCCGTCAGTTGCCGCTGCAAATTTCGGATCATCGCCTCTTCTTGCTTCAGCGTCGAGCAATACAGCTTTCACGACCGCTTTCATATCACCGCGCACCGATTGCCCATTATTTCGAAACACCGAGGCAACCCGAGCAACGTAGGCCGGAGAGGGATCGCTCTTGACTAAATGTTGAATCAGCCTAATTGCTACAAAAGGTGCAATATTCTGATGACTCATCAACAAGTCGATTGCATCGCGCAGGTCTTTTTCTTGGCTTTGGTTCGCAGGAAATACCTTCCCCAGGACCACTTTTGAGCCGCTATCCCGCTCTGGTGGCCAGGTTGAGGGAATCATAGGCTTGCCCCAATTAGCGTAGTTGCGTTGGGGCCGGTTATTTGGCGAAGGATCGTTTTGCCAACCCGTTAAGACGCGTGCCATCTCCTCAACATCTCGCTGGGTGTAACTCTCGGCAAAGCTACCATCGGGGTTGCGGATCGACTGGCCATCGGCAGTCAGCTTCACAACACCCAATGAAAAGAGTTGCATTAATTCTCTTGCGAAGTTCTCATTAGGCGCGCAATGCTGGCATTCGGCACTTTTCGGGCGATTCTGATTGTTATTAAGATACACACCCATCGCTGGGCTAACCGAGACGTCGTAGAGCAGTTGATCGTAGCGACCCAAAGCATTACGTTGCAGCATATTGAACCAGTACAACACCCCAACACGATCGATGGTGCGATCACTCACCACGATAAACTGCGATAACGCCCAGGCAACACGCAAGCGCAATTGGTCCTGAGCGCCGACTGCCATATCGGGAAACATGGCCTCATAACGACGATGCTCTTCGGGCGGTTGAGGATCTCGGTATTCCAAAAAGGGCTTAACGTCGGCCTCGCTCACGGCTAAGGTAAATTGTTGATCAATCCATCGCTCAAAACCCATCTGCTGAATCGCAGCGACTGTTGCAGGTGAAGCACCGAAACTTGCTTGTTCAGCAAAGCGTGCAGCCGCGTAAGCAGACACGGACGAAGCATTGAGGCTGTTGACTTGACCTGACGACGCAAACGAACCGAGGGTAGCACTCTCTCTGACCGGCTCCTGCGAACATGCCCCGAGTAAACCCACCACCGCTGCGCCCAAGGCGATCTTCTTAAACAATGAGGTATGCATCATGGCTTATGTATCATGAGATTGATTCATTTTCAACCACGAATCATCGCTTGTGAAACCTGGGCTTTGTCGAAGTCACCCCCAGCATGAATATGGTCATTTGCATCGACGACCCGCCATGCTAAGCCTTGCTCGAGAAGAAACCTCTGCCACGTAGCGCCTTGCAACATGGCCAAACGAGCAACCGCACCCGCAGCAGTACACAAGGGTGCAATCACAGACACTGAGCGCAAATCATGTACGGGCCATCCCGTAGTTGCATCGAGCAAATGCCCATAGCGCTTGCCTTCAAAGTCAAAGCAGCGCGCATAGTCACCACTGGTGGCAAGTGACGCATTTGATAACGATACGGCGTGTTCGATAAGCGTCGGTTGTTGTGGACGTTCGATCCCAATGAGCCAAGGTCTTTCATCATCTCGCTTACCAAACACAGTGATGTCTCCACCCAGGCAAACACAGCCGCCATCGATGCCATTCAACCGAAGCAGCTGCGCCACTCGATCACAGGCGTATTCTTTGGCGATTCCGCCGAAATCAACCGACATCCCAACAAGAGGCAGTCGGATAGCGTCAGGGCCTCGCTCGATCAGGCGTTGATTGACAAGCGGTAAGATCTCATCAATAGCCTTTTGCGATGGCGGTGCAGTCATCGGATCATCCTGTGCAGCAAAGCGCCATAGCTTCCCCAAGACACCGCTTGTGATATCAAAGCGGTGCTTCGAAATAATGTATAACTGATCTGCAAAATCGAACAAACCGCGACTCTCTTGATCGAGCTCTATGGAATCGCTAAGCCCTGCCGATCGATTTAACTCAGACAACCAACTACCATGACGATATCGGGAATACTTTGCTTCAATGCGCTCTATTTCCGCTCGAGCAAGTGCCAGGCATTCGTGCAATTGAGCCTCTGACTTTGCAAAGGCCTCCACGCTGCATGGGCATCCCATAGCCGTAAATTCGACAACCTGATGCCTCATCCCCCTATACCCTCACCCAAGCAAAATGACGTTGGCTTCGGCTAAACGAATGCATGCGAACTCGGATCAAAACCGATAGCTGATGCCTGATTGCAAACTAAGCGCACGCAATGGCTCCAAACCTCTTGATCCCGGGCTAATCCAATGCCAGGATGTTCGCTGCTCGTAGCGATACACACCAAAGTCAAGGGAATAATGCTTGTCGATTTGGAAAATCCACTGCACACCGAGTGTGAGCGCTCCAAACGAAGCCAAACGTTGATCAGCAGAAACCCACTGTGACAAACCGGGTTGGTAGCCCTCAGGTATGGGGATTCCTCGATAAGCGTAGCGAGGATTGTAATAAAAGCTTGCTGCCGATTGATTATATAAACGAACAGTCGGTATAAAACTTAGTCGATCTGAAACATTAAATTGCGGCTCTAACCAAAGCGTATGAGCACGAACACCGAAGCTATCGTTGTAATATCGATATCCAAATCGTAATGGTATTTGCAACCTGGTCTGGTAGTGGTTCCAGCGCCACTGCAGGCTTTGCTGCAAGCGATCTCGAGGTCTTTCATCGGGGAGCTTATAGGGATCCGAAAAATACCCTTCTCCTGATGATCGCCAGTAGGCAAGTTGCACCACATCACGGGCACTCATCACTTGTGAAAGCGCCAAACTTATCTCGGTTGTCTGACGCGACTCGTGCAAGATAGGATCATTTACCGATCCAATTTGGTCAAGTCGTCGACCGAGACCAACGTTAAATCGGCGATTTTTATCCTCGGTCTCCCAAGCCAACTGGGCTGTCGCAGCC
>JBIKUM010000141.1:0-7676 GCA_044347585.1 Terrimicrobiaceae bacterium | reverse complement strand
GCTCCCGCGCCTGTCCTGCCTCCCTCACGCATCCAAGAACCAGAAGCCCCCTCACAGAGGCCGCTCCTCACCAAGCCCGAACCTCCCCCGCTCGACGCCCAGCCCTTGGAATTCCCGCCCGTTTTCGATTTCGTGCAGGCACCGACTCCTGAACCCATCGAGGTCGAGACCCCTCCCACACCGGCTCCCGCTGTCGCTGAACAACCCGCTGCCCAGCCTCCGACCGCAACACCACAGCCCCCGAAGCCTTCGGCCATCGCTATCATTCCTCCGCAGGAGCCACCCGCCCCACCCAAGCCGGAACAACCTGCCGCGCCAGTGCCTGCGCCACCAAAAGAACCACAGGTGGCAAAAGCAATTCCTGTCAATCCGCCGGAGAATAACTACCAACGCGAACCAGGCTCTTTGACCAGCCCCTACCAAGTCGCCGTCCTGACGCCCACCGCAAATGAAGCCATCGATTACTGGAAAAAAATCGCGGCGAGTGACATCGCACTTGCCGACAACCTCTCCTCGACGCGGCGCGCGGATTGCGTCATCCGCTGGCTCGGCGAGGCGGTGAAACCCTTCGAACCGCTTCTGACCCAGACGCCCGAAAGCCCCGAGGCACAAGCTGTGGAGCCTCTCATCGTGCAAGCCCGGGACGAGATCGTCGCCCTGCTCAAGGATCGGGAAAACCTGCAGACCTCACTCGCGCAAGAACTGAAAAACCGTCAAAGCGCCAGACAAGCTCTCGAAAAAGAAATCGAAACAACCCGTCGCGACGAACTCTCGCGCCGCACGGGAAGCGGCGCTTGAGACTTCAGCGCTGACCCGCTCTCGGCAAGGCAACTCTCGGCAACGCAACCCTCGGTGCTTGAACCATAATTTTTTGAGTCACATCGGCAGAGCGATCGCCATCAGGGTTCTTGTGGCGCTTGATGTAGTCGTCAAAGACAGCCACTGCCTCCGAGCGCTCCATGCAATTAACGCCGGGCCCCAATTCCAAACGGAGGTTGTAATCACGAAAATCAACCCGCACCTTGCCGCGCGTCAGCACTTGAATGATGACTCCCAGAACATGGGCGTTCGATTGACCCAACTTCAAGAGAAACTCGTCAATGACCACTTCCAATGCGATTTCCCGGACTTCGGAAGACTGCTGAGCGCCATCCTGAATAAAGGAACGGGTTTCAGTGATCGGGATTTCAATAGCTGATCTCGAAAGGGGTGCTTTCATTAAACTCAAGTTTAATAGTCCACATGTCGGACTTCAATTTCATTTTCTGAAAAATCACCAACCTCTTGCCTCGAGGCTATCCAGATACAATGCGTAAGGGTTTTTGAAAGGTATCGACTCGGAGCGACCGGACTTGGCCTCGCGGAAACTTTGAGGCGCGTCGATCTGCGTGACCTCAAACCAATTCAAGTAGTCCGCAATTTTTTGCGACCTCTCGACGAGTTGCAAGCGCGTCTCCTCCAGTCCCCGGATTTTCTCCGCAACACGGGCTTTGGGCCGCGTTGCAAGCTCCGTGGCGATGTTTCGATACTCCTCCAATACAGGCTGAAAAAGGGGGTGCGACCGGAACTCGAGATTGAAAATCCGAACCGCGAATTCCCTCATCAAGAATGCACCGCCTTGCGCCTTGGCCGCCTCGGGCAAATCTTGGCCACCTTTGACCGATTTCAAAACATCGGCCAATTCGCGCTCACTTTGCTCCACTGTAAGCGATGCCATTCGCGGCGGCATCGAACTGCGCGCAATATTAAGCGTCCAAAGTTTGGACAGGGCACTGCGCGAACCGAATGAAGGAAATGCCGCGAGGACCGGCTCAACCCCGCCCCGGGAGAAGGAGGGGTTCGCTAACAGCGCAGCGAAGCCTTTCTTCGATTCCTGCGCTTTTCTTAATACCAGCAAAAGAGAGACCGCTTGCGCGCGGTAGAGAACAAGAGAAGCGGCATCCAGGATTTCAGGCTTCTGGCGAAAAAACGCCTCCAACTCCGGTGGACGCCCGCTCTGGATAAGCGCGGCATAGACCCCCTCGGGCGTGCCATCCCTCGAGCGGCGCAACTCCTCCACAAGCCCCTCGATGAACCAGCGGGGCGGCATGTCAAAGGCCTTGCCGGCGCGCGCAGCCTCCGCGCCGTGCATGGCATGAAGCGCCAAGGCCGAAAACAGCCCCGCTTCGAAAGCCCCGCTTTCCATCGCCCCTTCGTCATAGAGATCCACCTGCACTTTCATGCCAGCCTCCGTTTCGAAAAGGAGCGGCACCACGGGCTCCCCGCCTTTGGGCATGACGGCGCGGGTTTTATCATTGAGAACGATTGGCGCTGCAGACCCCGCCTTGGTTTCATGAATCTTCTCCCACGCGCCCAACGCACCTTCCGCCGCGCGAAGCATTTTGTTACGAAGATCGCGGTCCTGCGAAAACGCGATGAATACCCCGCTGCGACTGGAGGATCCCGCTGCAAGCGGAGCTGCGGCCGCGCCCGTCGCCACGGCGGCCAGACAGGCCAAGCACAGGATCAGGACTCGCCTTTTCCAGGCCATCTCACAACAAGGCTTTTCGGAGTCACCGAAGCGGAGTTGGCAGTATCAAGGGAATCCACAATCGCACCCAGCGAGTCGAAACACGGCTGCCAAATACCCAAGATAAAAGGCACAACAGGAGCAGGCACAGGCAACCTGCCCAGCGTGGCGCCCGTCATGCGAACCTTCAAATCCCCGTCCTGCATGTAGGGCTGCAACTGCAGCGAGAAGTAGAGCGAATAACCTTCGAGGGATTGCTCCATCACGAAGTCCAAACTCCCCTCACCCAGCTTCACAAAACAACGCTTGAACTCCGTATGAATGCCCAAGGGGCCAGCCACCGGAACAAGTTTCACATTTTCCACAAGAAACCGATTGATCGACTCCTCGCTCCCCATCCAAGCTCCGCCCGGCGTTGTCGAGGCTTTACGGAAAAAAGAAGCCAACCCAGCCGAAGCGGC
Source organism: Terrimicrobiaceae bacterium (assembly GCA_044347585.1). Classification (GTDB taxonomy): domain Bacteria; phylum Verrucomicrobiota; class Verrucomicrobiia; order Chthoniobacterales; family Terrimicrobiaceae; genus UBA967. Next base: position 4,706 of record JBIKUM010000141.1, on the reverse strand, counting down.
GGCATCCTTTTCCACTGCAGGAGGTATCCCCTCGGGCGCTTGGGAGACGAGGTAAATTCCAAAAACCAGCCCCGCAAGAACTGCCCAAAAGAGGAGATTGAAAAACAGGCTTACCCATGTCCCGATTGGTGCAGTCGATCTTCGAGGCAATGGTTTTTTAACGCTCCGCGCGCTGGAAAGAGCAGGCGCGGAGGCCCCGGGGGCTTTTTGAGTTGATGCGGCAGGAGATCCTGGGACGGATTGCGGTAGCCGTTGCCCACATTCCAGACAGAAGACGCGTGTGTCGTCGTTCTCGGTATTGCAGGCGGTGCAAATTTTCATGTCTTGGGAGTGGAGGCCGGCGCGGGGGCTGCTGCGGGCGCAGCGGGTTTTGATTCGGTTTTGGCCGATCCACCATCCCCGCTGTCCTTCTTGGCAGCCTGCTTGTAGCCCTCGCTGCGATAGTCTGTGATGTAGAAACCGGATCCCTTGAAGATGAGTCCCGCGCCGGTTCCCAAAAGGCGGCGCACCTTGCCATGTCCCCATGTCTCCATAAGGCATGAGGCCTCCGGACAGGTTTCAAACGCCTTGTCCTTCATGGACTGGAAGGCCTCAAAGGTTTTCCCGCACTTTTCGCACTCGTAGTCGTAGTTTGGCATACGCAACAAAGTTAACAACCGTTCGTTCCCAGCGCAATATCGCCGCGCTTAGCGCTCAATCGTCTTCGACTGGTTTTTACGCCGCCTCTGCGCATCCGCCAGAAACTCGGCTTGCGCGTCGAAAGCTACATCCCCCCCCGCCCGCTCTCGAAAACGATAGGTGCCGTCGGGCTGCATGACCTGCGCCTTCACATTGTCGCGCCAGAACCAATCCAAAATCTCCTGCACATGTTGCTTCATTCCTGGCGCCGTAACGGGAAAAATCGTTTCCACACGGCGGAAAAGGTTTCTTGGCATCCAGTCCGAGCTGCCGAGCAGAATGCGGTTCTCCCCGCCATTCACGAAATGGAAGATCCGGCTGTGCTCAAGAAAGCGACCGACCAGGCTGCGGACTTCAATGTTTTCGCTCACTCCGAGAATGCCAACCTTGATGGCACACATTCCCCGCACAAGAAGCCGAATCGGAACGCCTGCCGCCGAGGCCCGGTAGAGCCCTTCAATGATGCCCTCCTCCACAAGCGAGTTGACCTTCGCATAAATCCCACAAGACCTCCCCGCCCACGCATGGCCGATCTCGTTTTCTATGAGCTCCTGAAAGCCCTCGTAAAGTGACCAAGGCGCGACCAAGAGCTCCTTCATAGCCGGGAAACGCGAGACGCCGGTGAGGCAATTGAAGGTCTCCGCCAGTTCGCTCGTCAGCTCCTCGCGGCAGGTGAGCAGGCTCAGGTCAGTGTAAATTTTCGCTGTCGAGGGATGATAATTCCCAGTCCCCATGTGGGCGTAGCGGCGGATGCGCTCGCCCTCGCTGCGGATGATCAACATGGCCTTCGCATGGGTCTTGAGCCCGGTCACGCCATACACGACATCCACTCCGGCCTCGCGCATCATGCGAGCCCATTGAATATTCGCGGCCTCGTCGAAGCGTGCCTTCAATTCGATGACGGCAGTGACCTGCTTCCCATTCCTCGCCGCCGTGATCAAGGCCTGCACGATCGGCGAGTCCGAGCTGGTGCGGTAGAGCGTTTGCTTGATAGCCAGGACCTGCGGATCCTCCGCCGCCTGCGCCAAAAAATCCACGACCGTTTGAAAGCTGTCATACGGATGATGCAGCAGGATGTCGCCCTTCCGGATGTGGAAAAACAGGTCCGCCTCGGTGTCCAACGAAACCACCGCACAAGGCGTGAAGCGCTTGTAACGCAGGTCGGGACGGTCCAACTGCAACGCCAGCGGCATGAGACGCGAGAAGTTGAGCGGACCATCGATGCGGAATACATCCTCCTGCTCGAGATTGAAAATCTCCAGCAAGCGCTGCAGGACATGGTCAGGGCAATCCTCTTTGACCTCCAACCGCACAGCCGCCCCGCGCTTGACCTTGCGGAGCTCCTCCTCGATGGCATGCAGCAGATTGCTGGCCTCCTCCTCGTCCACATAAAGGTTGCTGTTGCGGGTGACACGAAACAGGTGCGTCCCCTTTACCTTCACTCCACGGAAGAGCGACTGCACATGCGCTTGGATGATGTTTCCCAGAAAGACATAGTCGTCGCCATCCACCTTCGATGAAAACGGCACCACACGCGGCAGGATGCGCGGTGCCTGCACGACGGCGATGTCCGTGCTCAGATCCTCGCCCTCCAACTCCACAATCACATTCAGGCTCTTGTTCAGAAGCTGAGGGAAAGGATGTGCGGGATCCACCGCAAGCGGAGTCAAAACAGGATAAACCGTCTCGCGGAAAAACTTCTCGAAATGCTCCCGCTCGGACTCCGGAACCTCGGGGTAATTGTGAAAACGGATTTTCTCCCGCTCCAGTGCGGGCGCGATGTGCTCGCGCCAACAACGGTATTGGTCGTCCACCATTTTCCTAGCACGCACACTGATTCGGGCCAGCGTCTCGGCTGCGGAAAGCCCATCCGGCCCGGTGTCTGTGGAACCGGTCTGTTGCTGCTGCTTGAGACCCGCAACTCGGACTTCGAAAAATTCATCCAAGTTGGAGCTGACGATGCAGAGAAACTTCAAGCGTTCGAGAAGCGGGTTGGACTCGTCAAACGCCTGGTCAAGCACGCGCTGGTTGAACTCCAACCAGCTCAACTCGCGGTTGATGAAATTGTTTTTATTTGAGAAATCCGTGGCCATATAGAGGCCGCAGTGAACGGCGCGGCTCCGCATCCTCTTCTCAGGATGGCATTATTGCTAATCGCCAGAGCGGACTTTCGCAAGAATCGTATCTCCATGTGACGCCTGCGGTTTGACGCCACCGCCGACGCTCCTTATGCTCGCTCCCATGAAAGGCAATGGTAGAAGGGTGCTGCTCGGAATGAGCGGCGGTGTGGATTCCAGCGTGGCGGCTGCGCTTTTGCAGCGCGATGGATGGGAGGTGATCGGCGTGACCATGAAAGTCTGGCCGCAGGATTGCATCTCCCGCGCTGAAGACAAATGCTGCGGCCCCTCGGCCATCGCCGATGCGCGGGGCGTCGCCCACAAGCTGGGCATCCCCCACTATGTCGTCGATGAGGCTGACAATTTCGAAAAAATCGTCATCGATTACTTCGCCAGCGAATACAAAAAGGGCCGCACCCCGAATCCCTGCGTGATGTGCAACGAACACCTCAAATTCGGCAACCTCCGCACAAAGGCCCGCTCGCTCGGCGCCGACTTCATCGCCACCGGACACTACGCGATCATTGACCATCACGAGAACCACGCCGTCCTGCGCAAAGGGCGTGACGCCCGCAAGGACCAGTCATATTTCCTCTTCAGCCTTGGTCAGGATCAACTCCAACACGCCCTCACGCCGCTCGGCGGCATGGAAAAACCCGAAATCCGCGAGATCGCACGAGGACTGGGATTGAAGGTCGCCGACAAGGTGGATAGCCAGGAAATCTGCTTTGTGCCGGGCAATGACTACAAGGCCTTCCTTCGCGGACATCTCGGCGAGGAGGAGTTCCACAAGGGCGGCATCTACGATACAAAAGGCAACTTCATCGCTGATCACGAAGGCATAGAAATGTTCACAATCGGCCAGCGCAAGGGCCTCCCGGGCGGCTCCCCGCGTCCACGCTATGTAATCGACATCGATCCCCAGACCAATCGTGTCATCGTCGGCGATGAGGAGGACCTCGTCCGCGAGGGCTTCGAAGTGGACCGCACAAATTGGCTGCGGGGCGAACCCGCGAGCAGCGAGCGCATCACCGTCAAAATCCGCTACGCGCACCCCGGCACAGAGGCAACCGTTCAAGCCCTGCCCGGCGGCAAGGCTCGCATCCAACTCGACACCCCTCAGCGCGCCATCACCCCCGGCCAAGCGGCTGTCTTCTATGACGGCGATGTGGTCGTCGGTGGCGGTTGGATCACACGCGAACCCGCACCAGTTGCGGCATGATCCTCTTCGTCGTCACGACACTCCCCGACGAATCCACAGCGGCAAATATAATCCGTCGGCTCGTAGAAAATAAGTCCGCCGCCTGCGGCACGATCCTTCCCGGCGCCCGCTCGATTTATCGCTGGAAGGATGCCATCGAAGATTCCGCCGAAGTGGTGGTCATTTTTAAAATCCCGAAAAACCAGTCGACCGCCTTCGAGTCCGAACTGCGCGCCTTGCACCCCTACGAGACTCCCGAGATCGCCGCATTTGAAGCCGGGAGCGTTTCCCGCGCATACGCCGACTGGGTGGTCGAAAGCTGCCGGAAATCATGAAAAATTCGATTCTGATTTTTGGCGACCAGCTCACCCTGCAAAATTCAGCCCTGGAAGCGGGATGCTGCGGCAAGGATGTGATTTTTCTGGTGGAGGCGAGGGATTCCGGGCGGGCCCATAAAATCAAGCGCGTCTTTCAATTCACCGCCATGCGCGAGTTCGCCGCGCAACTCCGCGAAAACGGCTGGCAGGTGGATTATCGAAAAATGGGCGATGCGCCGTGTTTCGAAGATGCCTTGAAAGATCATCTGGAGAGCCACCGCCCAGACTCGCTGCTCGTCATGGAGCCGAACAACTGGTCGCAACAGAAGATCGTGAATTCCATCGCAGCAAGCGGGCTCGCAGTTCAGACCACCCCGACCTGCCAATTCGTAA
>JBIKUM010000398.1:0-9106 GCA_044347585.1 Terrimicrobiaceae bacterium | reverse complement strand
CTAAAGAACGGCCTCTGCCTTTACCCTCGCGTTTCCCTGGTGCGAAACATTGGATTTGATGGTACCGGTGAGAACTGTCATGCGGATCGTGAATTCTACGAACAAATTCCAATATCCTTTAAAACTGCCGTTAACAGGATTCCCATCAAGGAAAGCGACTTGTACCTTATCGCACACCAAAATCATTATCGTCGCCAATTAAAGCGATGGACGAAAACGACGTTTCGTGATCGTGCCATGAGAAAGCTAGCAAAGCTCTTAAACAAATTTTCGCTGGGGCTAATTAAAACGACTGCACTGTAATTTGTAAAACAGTTCATTCGTTTCCCCAATACACTCTTTCAACATCTGCTAATTTGAGAATTTTCCGGCGTGGCACAGATTAGACTTTTCTCTACATATTACGAGGAAAGAAATAAACAGCGTGCGAAAGAGTATCAGCATTGCTTGGAAAGCAATGTAAAAAACATGTCCCTATCAGCAGTGTACATACTGCAGGAGGGAAACTCGCAGCTTTACGATTCAAGTCGACTTATTTTGCGATCGACAGAAAAACGGCCAACCTACAACAATTTTTTTTCCTGGATCAATGAAATCAGCTGCGATAGCGATTACTCCATTATTGCGAACACGGACATTTCATTTGATACTTCTATTGAGATCGTTGATAAATTTTCGTGGGAAAGCAATAGTTGCTTGGCCTTATCGCGCTGGGATGTCAACGATACATCTAAGTCTATTTTGTTTGAACATGGCGACAGCCAAGACGTTTGGATTTTCAAGGGCAAGATCCGCAAAGTAAACGGTGACTTTCCACTTGGTGTTTACGACTGCGATAACAAAATTGCTTGGGAACTGGAGCAAGCGGGATACCGTGTCATTAATCCCTGCTACGCTGTTCGAACGTATCATCACCATCAATGTGGCTATCGATCCTACGAGAAATCCCCTCCCCCTGACTATGGAATCCGTCCACCTTTTCGCTACGTGGAACCCGATAACTACTGGGGCCCCCTCAGAGCTTGGCAGATAAAACGCGAACTCAACTTAAATTATTTTCCTTGGATGATGACTCGCCGACGCTTCTGGCGCTACCCCGTTCCCAAACTCGCAATTCGAGTTTGGAATAAGGCGTGCAAAATTTTAGGGCGAACCGCACAACACGATACGATCACCATACCAGAAAAATAAAATGAGCTATGCCGCCACTTGTTAAGCGACTAGCAGCCAAAGCTTGCCGTCCTTTTTCCTACTTCCTTACCCTCCATCAATTGAAAGCAACAGAGGGTGCAGGTCTCATTTGTCCGGTCTATCACATTTGCCGATCGACACGACCGCACTGGTGGGGAGATCGTTATCGAATCAAAACAGTCGCCGAACTTCAAGCCGACCTGGAATTGCTTGCTTCAATTGGATCATTTATTTCAATCGAGGAAATGCTCGATTATCGCCACGGCCGACGACCGCGTCCTCAAGGTATCTTCTTGAGTTTTGACGATGGTTATCGTGAATTGTACGACGAAATCGCACCATTGCTACAAAAGCTTGGTATACCGGCAACGTTCTTTGTGATCTCGTCTCTAATAGATAACGCCAATCCCTTTCATGAAGATATCGCAGGGGCAATTCGATTCCGGCTCAGCAAATCCACGAAAGCTACCCAAAATCAAGCTGTTGAATTGTGCCTTACCGAAAACAAGGATTTAAATACTATTCTTCAGCTACGCACTCCCGACTGGCCTTTGCTCGAAAAACTTTGCGAAGTTGTCGAATTCGATACCCGAGAATGGCTAGCTGCCGAGCAACCCTACCTGACCACCGCTCAACTTCGAAATCTGGCAAAGTCTGGCTTTGAAGTTGGCGCCCACAGTGTAGACCACCCTCTCTTTTCTGAAATTGATGGTGCATCGAGATCCACACAAGTAAGCTCCAGCGCTGCTGCGATAACGATGTCGACAGGAAAGCCATGTCGATCGTTCGCTTTTCCCTACGGGGAATTCGGCATTTCGCAGCACTCTTTAGAGCTACTTGTTTTGAAAAGCGGAGTTGACTTATTCTTTGGTACGCGGGGCGTCACGTTCGATGAATTCGAACCGAACCTGATCCAACGCATGCTCGCGGAAGATCACCCAGAATCCTTTCGACAGCATATTCATCATGAACTTAGATTGCAACTTCACCGAACTTGGCTAGGTCGTGCAACGGTTCACAGAAAACAATAGAACTCTTACTTCTAACGTGATTGTTTCGATCGTCATTCCGCATTACGAGCGACTGGAACTTTTAAAGGAAACGCTGCATACGGTTCACTTGCAAAGCATTCCTAATTGGGAAGCTATCGTTGTGGACGATGGCTCCTGCGACACTGTTTATCGAAGTGTCCAGCAGTTAGGATCTGATCGTGTCAAGATCAGCCGACGAACTACGGGCGTCAAAGGACCTTCGGCTTGCCGAAACCTTGGAATCCAAACTGCAATAGGGGAGTATGTTTTATTCTTAGATTCTGACGATTTACTCGCCCCAAACTCGGTTGAGCACCGACTCGAGGTGGCAAGATCGAGGAATGATTTGGACATGTTGGTATTTCCAGTTGAGCTGTTTGAGAATACCCCAGGGGATCTACGACAACCATGGAATGACATGCGAAATGGGCCATTCCCTGATCCGCTTCGTCGATTTTTGATTTCCGACCCTCCCTGGTGTGTTTCGTCAACTCTTTGGAAGCGCGGGGCATTATTAAGCATTGGAGGTTTCAACGAATCGATCATGTACGGTGATGATTCCGACCTTCACATTCGGGCACTTTTGGCTAAGTTAGAGTACCAGCAATACCCTGACGCCCAACCCGATGTTTACATTCGACGTTCAGCGATATCTAGGATCACCAATAGCTGTAGCCCGAAACTTTTGGAGTCACGACGAACGCGTCTCCATGAGGGGACAGCTGCGCTTCGAAGATTTGCCGCATCTGAAAAGCTTCTTGAGCTTTGGGAAGGTCAATATTTCGTCGAGGGTGAATTCCTTGTGTTTACCCAAGATGATTCGCGCAAGGAAATCGCCAGGCTAAAAGAGCTTTGGCAGAAAGATTATCCCAAAAATCGGCTGCGAAATAGAAGTGCTTATTGGTACTTGCGTTTCTGTAGCATTTTTCGAACCCGCTGCTACTTAGCCGTACGCATTGCTCGTCGCTTAGCGATGTTAGCTTTTCCACGTGGCTGGTTTCCAGACCAACTAAAGAGAAAAGGCTAACGAATGGCTCGAAAGTTAAGTATTCGTTTGATTTCCCCTTGGTCCACTCGCATCGAAACCCGCGATGCTGTTTTTTCGGTTGACATACCTTCGGAAAAAGCCGATGCCTTGCTGTGTGAATGGAGCCCATCCCCTGAACTTTTCACGTTCCCTCGTCGAAAGGCGTGGTATTGCTGCGAGCCACAGTGTCAGTTCCAACATATCGATTCGGGCTCATGGCCGAAGATAAAAGCCAAGCTGAAACCGAGCGAGTTTTTATTTCATAATCATGTCGAGGAGCGATTCCGAGTTCCCCATATCACCCATTTTGAACCGCCAGAGATGAATCGGAGCCTGCAGCGAAAAAAGAGAGCTATCGCCATTGTCTCCAACCACGGTGGCCCCCCACACCGAAGGCATCCCGATATTACTTATCGCAATAGATTTATTACAGCCCCACAAGTGGATTTATTTGGTCGGGCAAGCTGGCGCAGATATAGGCCATCGCTATTATCTTTCCCTAAAGCGCCGAAAAATTACTGCGGGGAAATTCCAGGGGATTGGCCGGCTGACCAAAAACGTAAATTACAAGCAAGCTACAAGGTTGCGGTCTGTTTGGAAAACATGAACGAACCTTGTTACTTCACGGAAAAATTCGTAGAGGCAGCAATGAATGGATGCATCCCAATCTATAGAGCAGCACCCACTGTAAAAGCAACATTTCTACAGGGAGCCTCGTGGATTGACCCTGCTGATTTTGGTAACAATGCGCATGAAACTTTAGAATATGCGCTGAGCTTAGACATAGAAAGATTTCACTCGGAGAACGCATCATGGGCTCGGTCCCTTGCTCTAGGCTCCACGAACAGCACCCAAGTTTTTGAAAAAATCGCAAAGATCTTACTATCGACTTTAGACGATTATTGACATTACCAAAGGGTTAGACGTGCCATTACTTGGATTTTCTGCTGCATTTCAATCTAAAGATCGCATCGAGTATGTGCTCCCGATTTCTGATTTCTGGAACGAATACTGAAAGACAACTGCCCATAGACTTGTGTCGTGCGTTCCATGCAATAACAGCACCACAAAGATCGAAACTACACTGTTGATCACAATTGCAACAGGGTAGCAGGGGGGAGGCTGAGCTATTTTGGCCGCCAAAAGCTCTATGAATTTATCTTGCGTGCGAATTTGTTAGATTTATCTCTTCGAGAGAAACTTATCTAGCAACTGCATTTCTTCTGAACAAGACTATGATTCTAAACAACTGACGCCTGAGTGTCTCAATAAGCCGGATTCAATCGACCACTTAATCAAGAGTGGTTCGTTGATTATTCATTTCATCAATATTCGGTAACGATCACGAATAAAAATAGACGTGCCTTCCCCACCAGCTCCTAAAGTTATTTTTGAGTCGGCCAATCGGCCCGCGACTCCCACGGTTTCGATTCTTACCACCGTTTATAATCGCGAAGCGTATCTGGAGGCATCAATCCAGAGCACGCTCGAATCAAGCTACGGAGATCTTGAGCTGATACTGCTTGACGACTGCTCGAAGGATTGTTCCCTTGAAATAGCGATATCAGCAGCAAAAAACGATCACAGAGTGCGTGTTTACCAAAATTCATGCAATCTTGGAGATTACGGAAACAGGAATGCGGCGACCTCCTTAGCGACTGGTAAATACCTCAAATTTGTCGATTCAGACGACATCATCTATCGCTACTCTCTCGCGATTATGGTTGAAGCTATGAACAGCAATCCAGAGGCAGCTCTTGGACTCTGCCATAGCCTCCCCGAGGATGAAGCCCCTTATCCCTGGAAACTAACTCCGATTGAGGCGTACCGTAAAAACTTCCTGGGCCGGGGATGCTTGGGATCTGGGCCATCCGGAGTAATCATGAGAGCGGATTTATTTCGTTTGCTTGGAGGATTCAAGCCAGCGTGGGGTGTACTAGCTGACTTAGAAATGTGGCTTCGATTAGCAGCTAAATATCCGATGCTACTCTTGCCTCCCGGTTTGGTTTGGTGGAGAAGACACGAGGGACAGGAATTTACTTCTAATTCCGCCGCTACCAAATACATCAGTAACGGCTTTGCTCTGTCTCGCCACGCATTATCATCGCCCGATTGCCCTTTAAGTACCTCTGAAAACACAATTGCAATCCGCAAGGCCAAAAGAAGATTCCGACGTAATCTACTTTCACTTGCTATCAGGCAACGCCAACCCTTTCTCGCTGTTAAACTATTCAAAGAAAGCTATCGATCTAACGAAAAAGAGTAAAACCCTTCTAATGCACAAACAGAAACACCAGACAAAATGATTTCAAACAAACGCTAGTGTGGCTTTTATATCAATGGTTCATTTACATTAACGCTGAACACATGACACATAGCCACATTAACCACTCTCCTGGACACCACAATGCGCCGCCTTTTAAACAATTTTACTGAACGTTTTTTCCAACTACATGTGTCCTCCCTGGAAAGCCACCGCTCTGCAACAAACAAACTGCTAGCCTGGAATAAGATCCTTTCTGAACATTTCGATGAACTATTACTCCTATCCATTCCGAAATCGCAAAGGAATAAAGTTCAAGAATATCTATCAGTTTCGACATCCCAATATCGACAGGACATAATGGCCTTAACAATAGCAAACTTTAAGAAGAATGGTTTTTTTGTTGAATTTGGCGCGACAGATGGACTATACCTTAGCAATACATATATACTAGAAAAGCATTTCAATTGGGATGGCATCCTCGCAGAACCCGCTCGATCTTGGCACGACAAACTTCAATACAATAGACAATGCTTCATATCCCATGACTGCGTTTGGAAATCCTCACACCAATCAATACGTTTTTCCGAAACTCAAATAACTGAGCTATCAGGCATTGCTTCAAGCCGTTCAGCAGACAATAACCATCAGAATAAGGAAGAACACTCAGAATACAACGTAAATACGATTTCCCTATTGGATCTGCTTAAAAGTGCATCTGCCCCAAAAACAATCGACTACCTATCCGTTGACACAGAGGGATCGGAGTACAGCATAATGAAGGACTTCCCTTTTAACGACTACAAATTTAATTTCATTACAATTGAGCACAACTATGGACGACAGAGGAAAAAATTGAACGACTTGTTTTGCGATAACGGATACATTGAAATCATGCCACACCTTTCATCCTGCGACTTCTGGTTTGTAAACGCTCAAATTATTTTTGAATGACTTTAGCTCCATAACTCTTAGTGACTTTTTACTACGGGAGCAATAATATAACAGTGATATGCCCCCAAATATTGTCCAGGTTTTATGAGAGTTATGCTTGGAGTTGACCTGCACCCCAAGTTTGGTCCAAACTCAATGTTAGTTTTTCCAGTCTACAGGCATGTGGGCTAGCCCACATGCCTGTAGACTGGAAAAGGCAATCGGCGACTTGTTGCCGAGGGCTGAGTGCGGACGATCGTGGTTATAGTCGTGTCGCCAAGCATTGACGATTTGGATCGCTTTTTCCTGGGATAAAAACCAATGCTGGTCAAGACAATCCTCGCGGATCTTACCATTAAATGACTCGATAATTGCATTGTCGGTTGGCTTACCTGGCCGACTAAAATCAAGTTTCACTTTTTGGCAGTAGGGCCACATATCCAAAAACTTAGAGATGAACTCCGGGCCGTTGTCTACACGCATCGTCTGAGGATAGCCTCGCGACTGACAAACCTTCTCCAATATCCGCACAACATCGTCGCCCGTAAACGCTTTTCCAATCTCAAAGGCGAGGCTCTCACGACTAAAGTTATCCACTAACGTCAGCAGGCGAATACGCCCGCAAGTAAAGAGTTGATCGGACATAAAATCCACGCTCCAATACTCATTAATTGCCCAAGCAACCTGCCGCTCTTCACGCACTTGGGCTGCGCGATGGCGACGGAAACGTCTTCGCCGAATTCCTAGGGATTCTTTGCGATATAATCGATACATGAACTTATGATTCAAATGAATTCCCTCACGCTGGAGAAGCACGTGTAAGCGACGATAGCCATATCGAAGACGGCTTGAAGCCAAGTCACGTATCCTTAGGCGAATTTCGGCCCGATCTTTAGCTACGCTCCGGTACCGAACCGTGGAACGCCGAGCACCAATAAGGTGGCAAGCGCGACGCTGGCTTAAGTTGTACGTTTGCTGAACATGATCGACCAGCTTACGCAGCTGATCGGGCTTTAGACTTTTTTTGCTAGAACATCCTTGAGAATCTGTTTATCCAAAGAAAGATCTGCCACCAGTGCTTTAAGTTTTCGGTTTTCTTCCTGAAGAGATTTAAAACGACACAGTTCGCTAATACAAGGCCCTGCATAATGCTTCTTCCAGCGATAGAAGGTCTGTTCCGAAACCCCGAGCCTTCTGACGATCTCAACGACAGGCATTCCCGATTCCGCTTGCCGAAGCGCATAGGCTATCTGTTCCTGCGTGAACCTTTTCTCTTCATGGCAATGCTCCTTCGAATCCTTCAAAGATAACAAAAAAATCACCTTCCGGTTGGACCATTTTTTGGGAGCAGGTCACTGACCTAGAAGATTGCTCGCATGGTGAAGAACTAAACCTGCCGCCATCACCCAAGCAATAATAAAAATACATTTCTTCGCATTTCGCCCAAATCGCTTCCCTAACCCGACAGTATAGCAAGCGATCTGTTTAGGAAATTATTTCCATAAAAGTTTTGCATTTAAATAAATGATACATAATTCCCCTAAATCACTTTCAATACATATCACTTACAACAATCTGTATTTTAGTGAGTGTGTAGCCGGCCTGACTGAGGGATTGAGGTCTCTAGGGCACCCCGTTACTTTTTCCGAAAGTGCACCGCGTACAAAAATTGACGTTCAATTAGTAATTGGCGTAAACCTATTTCCGCGATTAAGCAAGAGAAATTGCCGACTACTTGCCGGAATTCAGACGGAACAACTTCCATTTTGGTCGACGGCTTCAAACACTGGCCGAATAAAACGAAACCTTAATCGCTTCAAGTCAGTCAAAGGACAATACGAAATAATCTATGAGTGGAATCCTTCTCTATTCGCGGCAGGTGTGGGTGGAGATCGCTTTCTACCCTACGGTTGCCCCAGACGTGTTTTTACCAAAACCAAAAAAGAATACGATATAGCCTTTATCGGAAATGTTCATTGCAGTACCAGAAGACAATTGCTACTAAAAGAAATCTCCGATAATTTCTCGCTATTCCCGGATTTCAGTCCGGGATTCGGTTGCAAAAAAGAAGAAGTCGTACGAGCCTCTCGTGTATTACTTAACATTCACCATTACGAAAGTTGCGGAATGGAGGCGCCACGCATGTTCGATTACCTTTCACTTGGCGCCTGTGTGCTGTCCGAATGGTCGCCAAACACCTATCCATTCCAACCCCAAATTGATTTTGAGGACTTCAAGAACCGCGAAGAATTATTTAGTAAATTAACACTGCTTTTAAAAGATGATTATCTAAGAGATAGTATCGCTCACTCAGGTCAGAAAAAATCGCAAACCTTCACATACAATCATGTATCAGAGATACTAAGCCTTGATCTTCTTCACTGTATTCAACAGCGCCGAACTATTTTCTTAAAAAGAGTACGCAGTCTTGATTCATTATTCCGATCATCTTGTTTTGATTCAATCGATTTTTTGAGTAAGATAAAGCGGCGTCTATTTCGGGAACGGCCAGAACAATAAAAACCGCTATTTATTCGTTTTACCTACAACACCTAGCCCCAGGGCGATTGCACCATAACTTGTTAGCCTAACAGGACTTTCTCCAGGTAGCTTTCGTCCCACCCCGCCTGGAGTCGTTTATTCTTGATTCCAACCTTGGCT
>JBIKUM010000095.1:0-9148 GCA_044347585.1 Terrimicrobiaceae bacterium | reverse complement strand
CGACCGCTACCAACCCCAATCGTCCAAAGATTATCAGAATGCCGTGCGCGAGATTGTTCAGGAAATCGCGCTGCTCGGGCTCTGGCGGACACCGTTCTACGAACATGCCGCGTTCTATGGCGGCAGTGCCCTGCGGATTTTTCATGGCTTGCAGCGATTCTCGGAAGATCTGGATTTCTCACTTCTTCAACCCAAACTGGATTTTTCGCTCAAACCTTATCTTGGCGCTGTAGCTGATGAATTGGCGGCTTGGGGGTTCGAGTTTTCAGCGGAGGGAATTGAGAAAACGAAACGGACTTCTATCGAGTCGGCATTCCTGAAGGGCAGCACGATGATCAACCTTTTGCAAATCGGAGCACCGCCGGAAATCGCATCGCGTCTTCCCAAGGGTCAACTCATCCGCATCAAGTTGGAAATCGATATCAATCCGCCTCCAGGGGCTGGCACCGAGATGTTCACGCGTCTCGTGCCAACGCCTCACCAAGTTCGAGTTTACGATCTTCCTAGCCTTTTTGCCGGCAAGCTCCATGCCGTGCTATGCAGGAATTGGAAGAGCCGCGTCAAGGGCCGCGATTTCTACGATCTCATCTGGTATGTCGGTCGCCGCGTCCGGCTGAACCTCGGTCATCTCGAAGCCCGTATGCGGCAGTCGGGAGATTGGACTCATGAAACTCCGCTCGATGTGGCGGGACTCCGGAAGTGCTTGGAGGAACGATTTGCCGCCATCGACTTTGAACAGGCGAAAGAGGATGTGGCACCGTTTCTCAAAGATTCCCGCGAACTCAGCCTGTGGGGCTCCGGATTTTTCATGGAGTTGATTCCACAAATCGAAACAAGCGAGGGATGAAAGCTCTCTTTCAGTGGGAAACTGATTACACGCAGGATTAACCCCTTTTACTCAGTTTTCCGAAGTTCGCGTGGCGCAATTCCTGTGCGATCTTTGACGCATCTGGAGAGGTGGAAGGCGTTGGAGAAGCCGCATTGATCCGCGACTTCGGCCAAGGTTAAGCCGGTGGCGCGGATCAATTGAACGGCTTGATCGGTCTTCAAGCGCCAAATCATCGCCGTGGGGCTTTCGCCTCGGTCGTCCTGAAAAAGTTTTCGAAGGCGCGAGTAGGAAATCCCGCAGTGGCGGGCGAGGTCCTCGGCGCTGCGGAATTTCGCGGGATTCATGGAAACTGCTTCGAGCGCCCGCTGCACCGCTTGGTGGCGGGGGCGCTTTGTTGGAATATTTTCGGAGGCGTGGGCCGCAAAGCGAAGTAGACATGCTTTTGCGAGCGTCTGCATCGCGAGGTTCAAGTGCGGGCCCGCATTCAGGGGGATGGAGAGTCCCTCCTCGATGAGGATGCTGACGGATGCCGAAACGGGCGAGGTGTGACCAGCCAAGTGCATCAGTTCGCGTTCGTGCCTGTTTGTGAGGCTCGGTGCAATTTGGCACCAAGCGTGGACGGTTCTCACATCCGGATCAAAACGGAAGTATTCCACGCCACGGGGACGCAGGATCACACCTTGGCCCTGTCGAAGCTCGATCTGCCGGCCATCGCAATCGATCACGACGCTGCCTTCCAGAATCGTGATGAGAAAATACACATTCTGCCTTCGCGGGCCGTGCCACCCGCCAGGCAGGTAGATGGCTCGCCCAAACATATGGAGATCGTCTCCGCGCGACTCCGCGCGGTAGAGGTCTTCAGTTTTCGGAGTGGCGCTGACCGGCTTTGAGGAACGAGGTGCCATGCAGCTCAAGGTGTCTCGATGTTTTAAAAAAGCAATAGAGATATGGAATAAATCAGTGGGGATATGGACTGCTTGACCCTGAAATGTTTTCTTTCGACCTGCCATGAACGAACAAATCAAAATCAACTGGTATCGCACGAAAGTGGACAAAGCCGTTATGAGCCATTTGATGAAACGCCATGATGGAAAAGCGCTCCGTCAAGCGCTCCTTCACCTGGGTCTCTACGCTTGCACCGGCACGGCAGCCTATCTCGCTTGCGGAAGCATGACGCAGGCAAACTGGGTATGGATGGTTCCGTTGCTTGCATTGTTTGTTTTTCTTCACGGCACCTTTGCCGGGTTCATGGGACTCGTGGCGGTGCACGAGTTGGTTCACAAGACGCCATTTCGCAGGCAGTGGCTGAACGATCTTTTCATGGATGTGTTCTCGTTCCTGACATGGAGCGATCCGGTCAGCTTCCGTGTGAGTCATGTGAAGCACCATCAGGTCACCGTGCATCACGACCATGACGGAGAAGTGATCCTGCCGCAGAAATTGGACTTGGATGCTGTGAAGTTCTGGTTCTGGCGACTGGTGCCCTTCCCGCATCCGGTCGGAGTTTGGGGCGCGTTAAAAAAATGGTTCAAATACGCGACCGGCAACCTCAAGGGCGAGGGACTCTTCGCTGGCGGGGAGGAGTGGATGCAAAAAGTCCTTCCCGAGGAGAACGAGGAACTTCGCCGCCGCCACCGCAAATGGGCCCGTGTTGTTTTGATCGGCCATCTGGCTTTGGCTGCTCTGTTCATTGCCACCGGACAGTGGATCCTGATTCTCTTGGTCAACCTGCCTGCTTTTTATTGTGGTTGGTTGACAACGCTCTGCGGAGCTCCCCAGCACATTGGAATGATGCCCAACGCGCCGGATTTCAGGCTCTGCTGCCGCACCTACACCTGCAGCCCGTTCATTGGGTTTCTCTATTGGAACATGCAGTATCATGTGGAGCACCACATGTTCCCAGCTGTGCCGTTCTACAACCTCCCGGCACTGCGCAAAGAAATCGCACACGACCTGCCACCCGCACCGCATGGGCTATGGGCAACCTGGAGCGAGATCATTCCCGTTCTTAAGAAACAACGCGAGAACCCTGACTACACCTTCATTCCCGAGTTGCCTAAGGCGGCTTGAGGTTGCTGTTGCAGCAATTCGTGGTTGAAAATGGGTCATGCCAACCGAAGCACTGGGAAGTGCGAAGGAAGCACAACTCTAATGGCCCGAAGGGTGCGGCGAGCAGGGGGCGAGCAAGGCAAAGGATGGACCCTCCCATTGGCACGCAGCGCGCTGTCGCGCGAAGGCCCCAAAAAATGATTCTGCCCGTCCATGGTTCTTTACAGCCCGGTTGCGCAAAATCAGAAATTTTTTTGCGTAAAAAATCTCTTGGGAGGGTTGTGGTCTCTGCGTAGTCTGAACCAGCTTTCAGGTCCGTGATCTGGCAGGTTCCAAGTGACAAGCCGGCGGCCTTTGATTGGCACAAGTTCAACACGACATTTCAGCCTCCAAAATCCCCAACATATGAAAACAGCCGCCAAGTCCACGAACAACAAATTCACCAGCGCCTTTTTGGCGACCGCGTTAATCACAGTCCCTTGTCTGAACCACTCCCTCCAAGCGGAAAATCTTCTTAAAAACGGTGACGCCGAGGCGGGGGACATTTCGGGTTGGACCAAATTCATCGAGGTCTCCCCCACAGCCCACGCAGGAGCGCATTCCTTCGTGCTTGCGGGCGCAAAGGATTCTGCGGGCACGGCGCAATCCAAAGACTTTATTCCGGTGGATCCAAGCAGTGGCTACACAGTTTCCGGCTATTTCATGTCGCCGGAGGGGACTGGCATCGTCTATCTTGGCCTCGCCTGCTTCGATGCCCAAAAACGGCTCATCACCAGCGAACGCATCACCCCGGTTCCGCAGACGGAAACCGAGTTGGTGGAGGAGGCCAAACCCGGGGACAAAGTCGTCAAAATCAAGAATGGTTCGGCGTGGGAGTTTAATGCAGCGCACACGCCAAAGTATGGCGTGGTGGCGTTCAATGTGGATGACTCGGGAAGCTACAGCGACTTGCCCAATCCAAATCTCAGCCCATGAGGAATAACCGCCATTCGACAGACTGGCGGGCAATGGGAGGTGGAATTGGTAAAGCCTTTGAAAGAAGGCTACTCGGCAGGCACCAAAGTGCGGCAGCATAAAGTTGCGGGCGCCAACCTTTGGCTTGCTACAAAAAGCGTTGGAAAAGATTGGGTTAAAATGTCTGGTGACATTTCCGGTGTGAGCACTGTTGGCCAAGAGAAGGGTATGTTTTGGCCTGGCACAAGCTTCGTGAAGGTAACCGTGTTGAATCTCAACAACGAAAAGCACGATTCCCCCAAGGTCTTGGTGGATGACCTCACATTTGGCCCGATTCAGTAAACCCTTTCGGCTAACATTTTATTCTAAGTTCATATGATTAAGCGCATACTCGCAGGATTCGTGTTGTCATCCACCGTGGCTTGTTTTCCCGGTTGCAAGCCCTCCAAGCCAGCGCCCGAAAAAGCGGAGGCCGTGAAGCCTGCGCAAGAAGCCGCGAAAGCCCCGGAGACGCCGCCGGGTTTTTCGATGAACGAGTCGTTTGACGCGGATGCGGATGCGCTGCGCAAGAAGGGTTGGACGGTTCCGGAATTTGCCTCGGTGGTCGGCGAGATACCAGGCGCCAATGGCAAAGCCCTGCG
This sequence comes from Terrimicrobiaceae bacterium, assembly GCA_044347585.1. Taxonomy (GTDB): domain Bacteria; phylum Verrucomicrobiota; class Verrucomicrobiia; order Chthoniobacterales; family Terrimicrobiaceae; genus UBA967. The sequence continues at coordinate 4,675 of JBIKUM010000095.1, read as the reverse complement.
TGTGCAGGTTGATGATCCAAAAAAAGGAAAATACTCGGAACTCTACATCCCGGTGGAAACCGGCAAATCCTATCAGGCCTCGGTGCGGATCCGCGCGGAGGGGGTCAAGGAATTTGAAGATAACTACAAAAACCGCGGCGCGTGCTGTTTCTCCAAATGGCCGATAAGAACAAGAAATATGTGAAGGGCGGTTCGTTTCCGACTGGCTTGATGGGCGACAAGGATTGGACGGAAGTGAGGGTGCCCTATACCCAGCCGATTCCGGAAAATGTCGGCTACCTGCATGTCATGTTGGGCGTTGAGGCTCAGGGCACGGCGTATTTTGACGATCTTAAGGTGGAGGACCTTGCGCCCGGATGGGAGGGGCCGGAAATCGTCCGTCCGGCCGATGGCGCAACGGTGCAGACGCGCCGCCCGGTGTTTGAATGGAAGCCTTTGCCTTTGGAAGTGAGTTTTACCTATCGCCGACTGGAGCTTTCGCGCGATCCGGCTTTTCCGGCTGACAAAACGATTTCCGTCAAGCCGTTTGGTTATCAGGCCACGCCAAACCAATGGCTCGAGCCTGGCACTTGGTATTATCGGGTGCGCGTTGCTGGTGTGGGTGACAAGGAAATGCCACCGCCTGCGGCGAAGTCGTTTGTCGTGGCACCCGATGCGGTGGCTTGGCCGCCCACGATCACTCCAAGCTGGAAATGGTCGGCGGAGCCGCGCCCGGAACTCTCCTTCCGCACCGAACCTCAGCTGGATGCGAAGACGCAGCTTGCCGTCACCATCGATGGCGTGCCGGCGGAGATTCTTGGGAACAAGGATGGAAAAATCCGTTTCCGCCCGACGACCGATCTGGCCCCCGGGGCGCATCCGGTGAAGCTCACCGCGACGGCTCACGGGCAGGAGCCCATGGTGGTCGAGGGCGTCTTCAGCAACAGGCAGGTGACGAAAAAAGTCAGCTTCCGCGAGGACCGGGTGATGCTCGTTGACGGCAAGCCTTTTTATCCGATCGGCACCTACCGCGACCCGAGCGATCGGAATGACGACTTCACCGGAATCCAGCAGGCTGGATTCAACATCACCCACAGCTATGACTTCGAGGATAAAGGTGCGACCATCGAGCAAGCGCGCGCCTATCTCGATGCCGCGCAGGCGGCCGGCGTCAAAGTCTTCATGGGAATCCCGCGTAATCTGTTTTTTGCGCGTGACTGGAATGCCATACAGAAGTGGGTCGCGGCCTTAATGGATCATCCGGCCCTGCTTGTCTGGTATCTCATGGATGAACCGGAGGCCACAAAGTGGAGGTTGAATCCCGCCATGTTGCGTCAATTGAAAGACACAGTGAAAGCGGTCGATCCGTTTCATCCCACGGCGGTGGTTTACTTCAAACCTGAACAAGGAGACTACTGGGCAGAGCCTGATCCTGAGGATATCGCCTGGCACGATCCCTATCCGATCGGAACCAATCGCGAGTTGACGATGGTCGGTGAGGATGCCGCCGCCCAGCGGAAGTCGATCGGTGACAAGAAGCCGATGTGGACGGTGGTCCAGGGCCATGATGTCACCTACTGGAACGATCCCAAGGGCACGATTCAGAAAAAAGGAATGCCAACCCGTCCGACACGGGATGAGACCCGCTTCTTTGTCTTTCATGCGCTGACGGCCAGCACCGATGGATTCATCTGGTATTGGAGCCCCAGAACCCACTACCGACGGTTTGGAACGGCATCGTGGAGACCTCGCAATTGCTCAAGCGTCTCGAACCATGGCTGGTGGCTATGCCAAAAGCCGAGGACAGCTCCATCAAAGTGCGCGAGCCATTCCGCGTCTGGACCCGCGAGGTCGATGGCAAGCGCCTGCTGGTCCTCGTGAACATCGGCAAGAAGAGCCAGTCGATCGATCTGAATCTGGGTGCCTTCAAGCCCAAGGCTGTGACCAACTTTGAAACCGGCGCTGAGGTCGTGCTCGCCGAAGGTCGCCTGAAAGCCGAGCTCGCTGCGAAGCAGGTGATGATTTATCAACTCGACCAATAACAAATGATGCAATCACCTTTGAACGGAAGCTATGTCGAACGCACCCGCGAGGGTGTGCTGAAGTGGATGGAATCGGTCCGCGATCGCAGCGAAGGCTGGGGACGCTGGAAATACACCGCCGGAATGCAGAGGCCTCATGCTCTTGTCAGCACCCGGCAAGCACTCTGGATACTCGACCTCTTCGGCGTCCTGGAGTCCGTCGGCGCCAAGGAAAAAGCCGAAGCGGTCGCTTTCCTCCAGTCGAGTCAGGACACGGATGGATTTTTCAAAGACTCCCTGGTCGGTGAAAAGGATCTCTCCTTAGGGCATTCCTTTGTGATGCAGGATCTCTGGGTGCAGATGGATGCCACGGTCGCTCTGCAGCTCCTCGGTGCGAAACCACTCCACGCACCGCCGAAAAAAGTTCACTGCGATTTGACAGGGGAGGACGGAATGGCCTGGGTGCGCAGTCTCGACTGGACCAACCCGTGGCTCGAGGGTGAGCGCTTCAACCGCGCCGTCGCCGCCGTGGGAGGCGGGATTCATAACGGGGCCAAAGAGCCGTCCGACGCAAATCCGCGGGATCCCGAAGTGCTGCGCCGTTTGGAGTCGCTCGAGGAACTCTTTCGTTTTCTGGAAACCGAAGTGATGAATCCGGTGAGCGGCTTGCCCGATGCCGCCGGTTGCAAGCACCCGGATGTGGCCATGGCCGGCCTCTTCAAGCTATACTTTGCCTACATCGAAACGCGCCGCACTTATCCCTATGCAGCCCAGGCCATCGACTCGGTGCTGGCCATGCAATCCGAGGCCGGCGACTTCGCGCAGCGACCGGAACTGCCCACGCCCGACGGCAGCACTTATGTCATCCGCTACGCCCGCGATATGTGCATCAACTGGGACTCGGTCTGGGTCCTCCGTCAACTCGACAAGCAACTGAAGGGGGAATACCGCCACGCCGACATCGTCCGCGCCGCGCAGCGCCTTGCCGAATGCCTCCTGCGCGACTACCGCAAGCCCGACGGCGGCTTTGCCTTCGCCGCCGACCACTGTCTGCTCATTCATCAGGGAGTGAAACTCAGCCCGCCGCTGCCGGTCAGCGACATGGTCGGCACCAGAATGTGCCTCGAGTGCCTGTCCTATGCGGACGAATGGTCTGGCGATGCCCGGTGAACAGCCAAGGCTTCAATATTTGATAGAAACCCGTAACCTTCTTGCTCTGACGAAGCGATGAAAGAACCTCTTATCAATCGATTGCAGAAGGTCCCGCTGAACAGCGGGTTCCGGCAGGAAGGATACTTCGTGTGGTGCGGATCCGTGATCAAGGCGGATGGCGAATACCATCTGTTCGCATCCCGCTGGCCCAAGGTCAGCACCTTCCCCGAGGGGTATCGTGATCACTCCGAAATTGTTCGGGCTACGGCATCCTGTGCGGAGGGGCCCTACACATTTCAGGAAGTGGTGCTCACCGGTCGCAGTGGATCCTACTGGGATGGGAAAATGTGCCACAACCCCAAGATCGTGCGAATCGGGGAGACCTATGTTTTATATTACATCGGTTCCGCCTGCGGCTCCGGACTTCGCAAGATCGGCTATGCCCACTCTTCGTCTCCGGTTGGTCCTTGGACGCGCATGGACGAGCCGATCCCCCTCGGAGATGATGCCAACAATCCCGCTCCGCTCGTTCTGGATGATGGCGCGGTTCTGATGGCTTACCGCGACTTGGATCTCCACATGCACATTGCGCGGGCTCCATCGTTTGATGGGGAATATCGGATTCTGGCCGAGGATATCTTCCCGGCCGGGCCCCTGGAGGATCCTGATCTCTTTTTTGAAAACGGCGAATACCACATGGTCATGGAGGACAACGAAGGAGTGCTGACCGGTCATGTGCGATTCGGCGGCCACCTTGTCTCCTCTGATGGCGTAACATGGCGGCCTTGCTCCGCAAAGATCGCCTACACGCATCACATCGAGTTTGAGGATGGCTCCGAACTGGATGCGGAACGACGGGAGCGCCCGCAACTTTTCTGTGATTCACCGGGAGCCACTGGCAATGCCGGTGGACCTACTCATTTGGTCACGGCCGTATTGGCTCACGGGGACTCATGGTGCCTGATCCAACCCATAAGGCCGGACATTGGATCGGATATGGCAAATCCAAGCGGCGCTCAACAAAACGCCTGCTATCAACTCAACCCATAACAAATGATGCAATCATCCATGAACGAAAACTATGTCGAGCAGGTCCGCGAGGGTGTCCTCGACTGGATGGAATCGGTGCGCGATCGCAGCGAAGGCTGGGGGCGCTGGAAATACAATGCCCACATGCAGCGACCCCATGGGCTGATCAGCACGCGGTTCGCGCTGGCGATTCTCGAGCAGTTCGGCGTCCTTGAGTCCATCGGTGCCAAGGAAAAAGCCGAGGCGATCGCCTACCTCCAGTCATGCCAGGACACGGACGGATTTTTTAAAGATTCATTGGTCAGCGAGAAGGATCTCTCTGCCGGTCATTCCTATGTGATGCAGGATCTGTGGATGCAGATGGATGCCACGGGCGCGCTGCAAGTCCTTGATGCGAAACCGCTGCACGCACCGCCGAAGCAAGTCCACAGTGACCTCAAGGGCGAAGAGGGGCTGGATTGGTTGCGCAGTCTCGACTGGACGAACCCGTGGCT
>JBIKUM010000018.1:0-15711 GCA_044347585.1 Terrimicrobiaceae bacterium | reverse complement strand
GCTCCCTCGAGACAAAGCTCAAGGGCCCTGCTCCGGTGTCGCTGCCCTCATTTGCCTGAGCCTGTCGAGGGCGACTTGGCCGCCTGCTCTTGCTTCCATGTGAGATAAGCCGCGTGCATCGCCCGATACTCGTAACGAAGCGTCATAGCCTGCCGGCGAAAAAGATCCGCCTGGGCAAGATCCTCCTTCGCCTCCAGATCCTTGATAGCGGCATCGATCTTCACGAAGGACTTCTCCACCTTCTCAAGCGCAGCATCACTGGGACTCGCTTTCAAGGCATCCAAGTTTTTCCGGATGTCACGAATCATCCCTCCCGGGGAATCGCATCCCACCAGACATACGACAGCCGTGCCGAGGATCAAAACCGCGCAAATCCGGAACCAGGCAAGAAGGGAAGATGTTGTCATCTCTCGAACGAGCGAACTAAATTCCACCCCTCATGGCAAACCCGCAAATCGAAAAAAGCTTCCCTCGCGGGGAACGCCTATGCGCGACCGAGGAGGAAACCCGCCGCGCCGCACACGATCTCGCCGCATGCCTCGGGGACCAATGCATTCTCAGTCTGGAAGGGCCGATGGGAGCGGGCAAAACCTGCTTCGTCAAAGGTCTCGCCGAAGCCCTGGGATGCGACCCACGCGAGGTCTCGAGCCCCACATTCACGCTTGTCCACGAATATCACTCGCCACGCCATCCACCGCTCGTGCACATGGACCTCTACCGCATCGAATCCGCCGCCGACCTCGCCGCGCTGGGCTTTGAAGACTACCTCGCCGGCGACGGCATCGTGGCCATCGAGTGGGGAGGCAAGTTTGTTGAAATGCTCCCGCCGCAAACGCTGCGTCTTGTTTTTTCGATCGAAGGCAACGCGCGCCGCATTCAAATTCAGCCATGACGATTCTCACCATCGAGTGTTCCAGCGCCATTGGCAGCATCACCTTGACTCAGGGCGGCGATGCCCTGCACGAGTGTTCCTTCGAAAACCCGCGCGGCCGAGGCACGGCGTTCTTCGAGGCGCTTGCAAATGCAAGCCGCCACATCGAGAGCCTCGACCTCGTGCTCGTCGGCACGGGTCCGGGCAGCTACAACTCGCTGCGTGCCTCCATTGCTGCCGCATGGGGACTCGCCCGCGCACGCTCGGCAAGACTCCAAGGCATCTGCTCACTCCTCGGCTACGAGCCCGCCGAATACCATGTTCTCGGCGACGCCAGGGCGAACCAGTGGTTCCACGCACACATCCGCAACGGACACCTCGCCGCCGCTCCAGCTCTGCTACCGCCGGACGAGGCTCTGCGCCAACTGAAGCCAGGCGTCCCTGTTTTTTCGACCTCCTCCCTCCGCTATCAGGCAACCCTCGCCTCTCCGCAGGCCATCCACCTTGCCCAGCGCGCCGCCCAAGCCGGACCGGCGGAACCCATTTACCTCAAACCGCCACACATCACCAAACCCGCCTGCTGAAAAAACATGACGCCTCCACTCCAGCCCACAGCCATCCAAAAAATCGGCACCGAACTCGCGATCGCCTGGAATGACGGCACCGAGTCCTACCTTGCCCTTGAATTCCTGCGTCGCCATTGCCCCTGCGCCGCGTGCGGCGGCGAGCCCGATGTGCTCGGCCAAGTCGCCCTACCCGCCGTCACCTACAACGACCGCAGCTTCGACCTCACCTCCTGGCAGACAGTCGGCGGCTACGCCATCCAACCCCGCTGGGCGGACGGACACTCGACAGGGCTTCATTCCTACAAATACCTCCGCCGCCTGGAATCCCAAGCCTCCTGATACCAATGTCGCTTGCTTTTTTGACTTTTTGAAATTGAAGCCGGAGGGACGCCTGTGCTCCCCTCTCAAAATCCAAAAGCAAGCTGCTTTTGGTATTACCTCTCGAATATCCAAGCGCATATCATTTGAACCACGAATTTTCGGCATGAACCCGAATAACAAGGATTTGCGGTGAAAGCGCGCCGTTGCGCGAAAGACGGGAATATGGTCGTCTCAACCGTGAAAGACACTTCGAGAGTATCGATTTTCAAACCTACGGCGCTCATAGAGACGCCGCTACAGCAAGCGTGCGGCAGCGCGCTACTCGTATAATGCGAGTCCTCCGCATTGACTCAATCCAGCCTGCGAGGGCGCATGCTGGAACGCCCGAGGCGGGCGTGATCCCCGGGACTTTCCGGGATCGGTGGGCGATTTTTCCCTACGCCCAATTTTGCAAACGGGCGGGCTCGTTTGATTCCTGATACATAGACTTGGAAAGTTGCCGCACTTGCCGAATGCGCTGGCGGGCGCCGTTCATTTGCTCCAATTCGGAACTCACTTCCTGCATCGCTTGATCTAGTGCCTGCCTGTTGGACTCTCGCAGAGCATCCGCAGCCTCTAAGCGTTTTTGCAGAGCTTGGGATTCCGCAGGTGGCAACTTCAAGTTCGCGAGGATCCCGGTGAGGGCCTCGATGAGACTGCCTTGCGTCGGGAGCAACTCCACGAGCTTGTCGAACTCCCTTCTACCAATGAAAAAAACCTCCAATTGGAGGTTGCTTTCATAGAACGAGAGTAATTGCTCTAAACGATCAGGCAGAGCGGGAACAGGCGTAGGCTCCTGTTTTTTTATCAACATTTAGCACCGAAACCTTGCGCGGGCGAACCGGCGGCTGATGCCTGTTCAGCTGCGGTCTGGAGTAACATTTGAGCCCATGCATCGCGAATGTCTTGCATGAAACCGGCAACAGTTTTGATTTTCTCGCGACTTTTTTCGCGGTTGGCCTGATTCAGGTGCTCCTGCATGAAGTCATAGAGACGGTAGAGGTTTTCAGAAAACTCTCCACCCTTCTCCATGTTCAATGTGGCCTGAAGCTCCGTAATGATGGCCTGTGTGCGCTGAATGTTGTTGTGGATTTGCTCGTTTTGCCGCGCAAAATTCTCCTCATTGAAACCCAACTCCGCAGCCGCCAAGAAGCGCAAAGCGCCATCGAAAAGCATCAAGACCAATTCGCCAGGGGATGCTGTTGTGGCAGCCGTTTTACGATAGATGTTAAGAGGGTTGTTGGATTTCAAAACAAGTTGGTTTGAACGAAAGTATGATGACCGACTAGGATTTCAATAAAAATCTCAAGGAGTGATTTGGCCTTTGAGATTTGATCCAGAATCGTTCAGAACGGATCCCACCAGCATTGTCGCAATGCCGTTCAAGACATTCAAAGAGGGATAAGTCGGGTCGAGATTCCAATTGATGGCTTTCGTAACCTGACCAGGGCGCACCTCGGTCTGGCTGTTCTGCCACTCGCGCACCATTTCACGATGGGGAGCCTCCAAGGTATCCATAACGGATTTTTTGTCGGGCAGTTCCACTTTGCCGCTGGCAATGACCGAGTCGCGGATAGGAAGCTCGCTGGCTCCGACTTGTGGGGACGACATGTTGTTTTTTGCAGTCGCCGCATTGACTTCTGGCCAAACCGGTGAGGTTTGTGGCAGGATAGGGTGCATGTTGTTCATTTTATTTCTCCTTCTGAGTTCTGGTTTGGGTTATTAGTTTAAAAAAGATCTTTAAGGCCTGGTAATCGGATAATCCTACAAATTCTTTAGTGATTATTTTCCGTTAAATGTTTTCGCCAGATAAGCCGACTGCTGCTGAAAGCCAGACTGAGCACGCTCCATGGCGATAAAAGAACTTTCCAGCATAGCGCGCTGTGAGGCTAATCTTCGCTCCATATCTTCTATTTGTTTATCAATACTGGAGTTTTGCTTGGATATACTGTCTTGACGCGCCTTGAATGAACCCGCCGCCGAGCCCGATTCCGTAACCACACTACTCAATAATTTATCGAATCGCGCCACGAAGCCTGTCGTGGGAGTCTTGAAAAAATTGGCCAAATCGTCCGCAGCAGAAGACAGCTTGGACTCCAGCGCAGTAGCATTCGACAAGGAAATTGTGTTTTGAATACCCATAGAGCTGATACCCAAATCCGACAGACGATTCACAGTGCCGGTGAGACCAGCGGACTGAAAAAGACTGCTCCGCAATGACCTTGCTAAAATATTCAATTCTTGATTTCCAGAAAGTATCGAAGAAGTGACTTTGGTTCCGTTGACAGTAACTTTTGTGTGTTTTTCGATCGTATTCTGGACATCGTTATATTTGGCAACAAAATCATTCAAAGCATCCTTGGCGGCCGAAGTGTCGCCGGCGACAGTGATTTTTGTGGGGGTGTAGGTGCCTCCTGACTGGGGACTTAAGGAATTGGCATTGATGGTTAAGCCTTTAATGCCATGGTCAGTTTCAGTAAGAGTGGAGGACTGAGCTTGCAGGATGCCTCCGCCGTTGATGCGGAAAGTGGCGTTTTGGCCGGTAGTTTGACTAATGGTCCCAATAGTGCCATAAGGCGTGGGTTTAGATACAACAGTGCCGGTCGTTGAATATTCCGACGCTACTAGACCAAGAGCGTAGGCGAGCTGACTTTTATCATCTGAGAAATTTGAAGTTACATTGATGGCCGTATTCCCAGGTTTTTTATTTTCAAGAATAATTTGATCTAATTTTCTATCATATGAAGCACGGACACCTGCGGCAGATGCAGTAATACGATCAAGTATGTCTTGAATCGTATCTTGATTCGTGTTGTAAGGAATTTGAGTGTTATTGATGAGGAAGTGTCCTGAATCTTGTTTAACAAAACCATCATCTATTGCAACCGAGGCATTCACTCCTCCTCCACTTGGCCCACCCTGGTAGCTATGTTGAGCAAACTGTAGTTTTGAAGTTCCATCGTTTATTTTTGTGTCCAAACGGATCATTCCCAAACCATGCTTTAATGTGCCACCGTTAGGACTGGTTTCTACATCACTTTCAACAAAATTTACATTGGAACTGGAATTATACAATCGCAGAACTTGCAAAACATTACTTGTGTCTGTCGCAGATCCAATAGTTACTTTTCTTACTGGGCTGTCTACTGTAATTAGTGCATTTGTTGCATCCGAAATGGTATTTTTATCAAGCGTTATGGTTTTTGCTGCAGTATCGATAGTTAGAATTTTTGTTCCAGGCGCAATACCAGTTCCAGAGATTGCATCTCCTACTTGGAATCCTGCTGTAGATTTAACACTTATCGAACTGGCCCCACTAGAAAATGAAGGAGCAATAGAGCCAGTGACTAATGTAAATTTATCATCGAGCGGACCATTGCTTGAAAGTGGTCTAGCATACCACTTTACAAAAACACCAGCTGTATTTTCTATATTGTCTACAAGATTTTCCCACTTATCTCCTGCACCAAGCGATAACTGGTTTCCATTAACAGTAAAATTTCCTTCCGTAATTTGACTACCTAACCAAGATTGCAATACTAAATCAGAACCAATAAAACGACGCCCGAGGTCTGGTCTACCCTTAAAAGTAGTCGTCGTCGCCTGACTCATCAACTCCACATTGTAGTCCCCAGCAGGGGTATCCTTTGTCGCCGTCGCCGTCCAATTAGAGGTCTTGTCCGCAATGGCAGCACTTTTTTTGAGCAAAGAATCCGGCGAGTTCAGTGCAGCCACACTGGTCTTGAGCGATGCCAACTTGCCCCGAATCTCATCGAGAGCGCTGGATTTTTGGGAGTTTGTGGCTTGATCCCTACGCATGCGGTTCTGCGGCGCACGACTGACTTCAATGAGTTGATCGACGATGGACTTCCAATCGAAGCCCGACGCGAGTCCTGATAATGCCATTCCCATAATTTAAATTCGACAGGTTTGGGTGAAACTTTAGGGATTTTTTGAAAAAAATTTACGGGTCTATTTTAGGCGCCGTTTCTGTAGGAATATATAAGACCGTGATGGCAAAAACGCAAATTTTTTGTGAGAGATTTTTTGACAGAATGAACAAAATTACAGAATTGGGCGGACTGGTTTGATCAAACAGGATGACAGGGTTTTTCAGGATTTAGCACGCAGGCTTTCACTATACGCGAGGGGGGGCGGAAATGGAACCGGCAGTCACAGACAGCCGCTACAGGGGGCGCTGCGGCCCGGGAACGCTGAGGTCCTCCTGGGCAGGAATAGACAGGGGCCGGGGTCGATTTTTTCTCCGCTAATGCCGCACGCGGAATAATTCAAGTTCATCCAAGCGATCCGTGGTTAGTTCCCCTGCAGCTGCGCCGAGCGCGTGGGTTGATCACAAGCAGGCTTGCAGAGATCTTCTTTTCAGCCCGCTCATTCCGGCGCGCCGGAATCCTGCGTGAAAAGGTGAGGCGTTTGAAAGCCGAGTTCGCGATGATAAAAAATCGATTCTGTAAATTTTGCAAATCTTGTCTAAATTTCAGCACATGAGCCGCCGGAAACTCCCTATCGGGATTCAGACCTTTGCGATTCTTCGCGAGGAGGATTGCTACTATGTCGATAAGACGAAGTTTGCCCTGGAGCTCATCGACAACGGACGCTGCTACTTTCTCTCCCGCCCGCGCCGGTTTGGCAAAAGCCTCTTTCTCGACACGCTAAAGGAACTTTTTGAAGGGAACAAAAAACTTTTCAGCGGCCTCCATGCCGAGTCGAAATGGGATTGGAGCAAGGTGCATCCTGTGATCCACATCAGTTTTTCGGACGGGGTTCTGAGGAACAGGGAGGAACTGGATGAAAAAATCCGCGAGTCCCTAAGCAATTCTCAAATTCAATTGGGCGTGCAATGCGGGAGTGAATCGATCACGGGCATTTTTTCCGAACTGATCGCCAAAGCCGCGCAGAAATTCGGTCAGCGTTCCGTGGTTCTCATCGACGAATATGACAAACCGATTCTCGACAACATCGACAAGCCCGATGTCGCCTTGGAGATGCGGGAGGGGCTGAAAAACCTCTACTCCGTCCTGAAGGGATCCGATGCCGACTTAAAGTTTGTTTTCCTGACCGGTGTCTCGAAGTTTTCCAAGGTCAGCTTGTTTTCAGGATTGAATCACCTCAACGACATCACGGTGGACCCACGGTTCAGCGCGATTTGTGGCTACACGGATCAAGATGTGGACACCATCTTCGGGCCCGAACTTACGGACCTCGACCGGGAAAAAATCCGCGAGTGGTATAATGGCTACAATTGGCTTGGCGAGTCGGTCTACAATCCCTTCGACCTTCTCCTCCTTTTTGAAAAACGCGTGTTCAAGCCATTCTGGTATGAAACCGGATCACCCAGTTTTCTTCTGAAGCTCCTCCGCGAGCGCCCCACATTTCTTCCCGAACTCGGATATCTGCAGACCGACGCCGCACTGCTGTCGACATTTGATGTGGAAAAAATCTCGATCGAGGCGCTGCTTTTTCAAGCGGGATATCTCACGATTGATTCCCAGACCGAGAAGTTTGATCAATTCTATTACAAGCTTCGCTACCCGAACCGGGAGGTTTACCAGACACTCAACAATGGAATTCTGTTTGACTGGACGCCGGACAGTCACACGAGCCTGCTTGCGCGCTCGCGCTTGAGCGACCTCCTGCTGGCTAACGATCTGGCCGGTATTGGAGAGCATCTGAAAGCCTTCTTCGCCTCGATTCCATACCAGTGGTATGCCAACAACCAGGTGGCAAACTACGAAGGCTACTATGCCAGTGTTTTCTATGCATTGTTTGCATCACTCGGTTTGAATATCGCAGTCGAGGAATCCAGCAACGCAGGGCGTCTTGACATGGCGATGCGATTCGCCGGCAGGATTTATCTTTTCGAATTCAAGGTTGTTGAAAATGCAGCCGACGGCTCCGCGATGGCCCAACTTAAAGATCGCAACTACGCCGCTCCTTATCTGGCCGATGGTAAACCTGTTCACCTTATCGGCGTCGAATTCAGCAAGACCGCCCGAACGATCGTGGCTTGGGACTTGGATAACATCTAAACTGCGAGTTTTTTTTGACAGAATTAACAGAATTGCAAAATTGGGCGGACTGGGTTGGTTAGACAGGCAGGGAACCGGCAGTCACAGACAGCCGCTACAGGGGGCGCTGCGGCCCGGGAAAGCTGAGGTCCTCCTCGGCAGGAATAGACAGGTGTCCAAGGAAGGATTTCGAAATGCGGATCTCCCTTTGTGGCTTCGTGCCTCTGTGAGAGAAGACCTTCCCCCTGCCTCCACTCTGTAAATTTTGTAATTCTGTCGAAGCACCGTTGATTATTGGCCCGCGTTTTCGCGCGTTGCCGACTTGGAGCTTTTGACTGTAGAAGTTGCTTATCTTTTTCCAAAGCATGCAAGCCAACAAGCGCCACCTCTTCATCCACCCGAATTTCCCTGGTCAGTTCCTGCATGTGGCGCGGCATTTAGTTGCGCAAGGGGCGGATGTTTTGGGCGTGGGGGAGCATGCGAATGTGCAGCGGCAGGCGGGGATGGTGAAAGGGGCGAGGTTGCTTGGATACAAATTGCCACGGCGAGCGGCTAAGGAGACGCATCATTATTTGCGAGGCACGGAGGAGAATTCGCTGAGAGGTCAAGCAGTGCTGCGGCTGTGCCTAGCACTCAAGAAGGAAGGCTACCGCCCAGATGTCATCGCTGCGCACACTGGCTGGGGGGATACCCTCTTCCTGCGCGAGGCGTTTCCTAATGCCCGGCTTTCAGGATATTTTGAATACTACTACCGGCCTCGCGGAGCAGATATCGCGTTTGATCCCGAGTTTCGGATGAACCTGGACAATCTGCTCGAGGTGCGGATGAAAAATGCCACCTCCTTGCTGGCGTGGGAGGATTGTGATGTGCGCTGGACGCCGACACGCTGGCAGGCGTCTTTGTTTCCAGAGAATCTCAAAAGCGACCTCCTCATCCAGCACGAAGGGGTCGATACAAGAACAATCCGCCCCAACCGCGAAGCCAAGGCGACCTTGCTCGATGGCACAACGGTGCACGCCGGCGAGGAGATTCTGACTTTCGTAAACCGCAACATGGAACCTTACCGGGGATTCCATGTCTTCATGCGTGCCCTGCCGGAAATCCTCTCCAGGCGGCCACAGGCGCGGGTTTTGATTACGGGAATGGAGAATGACACCTCGTATGGCAATCGTCCGACGGATGGTCTGACATGGCGGCAAAGACTATTGAAAGAGGTCGGCGAGCGCATGGACCTCTCGCGCGTGCATTTTCTCGGCAAGCTGCCGTTCGACGCCCACCTACGCGTGCTGCAACTCTCGCGGGCCCATGTTTATCTCACCTACCCCTACTTTGTCTCCTGGTCGATGCTTGAGGCGATGTCGGCGGGATGCGTGGTGATCGGCTCCAGCACGCCGCCGGTCACGGAATTCATCGAGGATGGGAAAACCGGCCTGCTTGTGGATTTCTTCGACATCCCGGGCCTTGCCAACCGGGTCTGCGAGGCTCTCTCCGAGCCGAGGCGCTTTGATTCCCTGCGCGAGAACGCGCGAAAATTCATCGTTGAGCGCTACGACCGCGACAGCATTTGCGTGCCAGCGCTGCTGAAGATGTTCGAGGGGTGAGATCGGAGAATTATTAACCGCAGAGGACACAGAGAGCACGTAGGAGAAGCAAATCGGCACTCAGGCTTTTGCTGTGCGAATGGAGCAGGCGTAAAAAAGCAAGACTCTCCCAAGCAAGCTTGAAGATGTCTTATTTTTAGCCTGCTCATTCCGGCGCGCCGGAATCCTGCGTGGCAAGCTGGATAGCGGAGTGCGGAGTGCGAATTTTGCGATCGCAATTATTCCAGCAGGAGGGGCATTCGCGTAGCGGATGAGGCAATCAGACACCCAGCAGCGCGCAAGCTCGCTTGCAGCAAAAGAGGATGACTGATTTGCCAGCCGGAGCATCGGGCGCACCCTGTCGCCATTCTGATAATTTTGTTCATTCTGTCCAAATTTCGGATTGTGGATTGCGAAATGAGGATTTTCCTTTGTGGCTTCGTGCCTCCGTGAGCCCCCCCCCCCTGTTCGCCATCCTGTCATCCTGTCTAACCCTCTACTTTGCTCTTCAAAACTTTTCCCTTCGCCCAAAGCATCCCCGCAATGAGCATCGTGAAAAGCTGCAGGGAGGCGATCTGAAGCGGAAAATCCACCAGCGCGTGCAACATGACTCCAGCCAGCGAAAAAACGCAGGCCGCTGAAAGAATGCCCTGACCAGGATCACTCCTCCAACTGCGTTTGATTGAGCGCAGTCCCCGAATCAGCCCACCAATGAGAAGCAGGCTCCATGCGATTGCTCCCGTCCAGCCCCAGTCCATCGGAGTCTGCAGGGCATCACTGTGGGCTTTATCCCAGCGACCTTCGAGGCTACTGCCTGTTTGGGCTCGATGGATGTTGAACATTTGCTCGAATGTTCCTGGACCGAATCCCCATGCGCCTGCGACTGGGATGGCGCTGCGGGTCATGATTTCATAGGCCTCGGTTCGGCCCGCGTCTCCGCGCAGGATTTGCCACGATCCGATTTCCCAGCGCATGAGGGTTTTTTCCATACCGAATGAAAGGGCGAGGACTGCCGCCAAAGCGAACATGCCCACAGCGAGTGACCAACGGATCCATGGTCCGGACAAGCTGAAGCGCGCCGCTGTAGCCACAGCGATCCAAATGCTCATGCAGGCCAGAAGCAGCGCGCAGAGCACATTCGCCGCCCGTGACACATTCACGAAACCTGCTGCCGCAGTAATTAAGGCCGCCAAGGTCCAGAACACGCGGCTCTTTTCCGCTCCTGCGCGGAAATAGGCGTCCACGGCCAAGCCGACGATCAGCGGCAGGACAAGATTGATGAAACTGCCGGCGTTCGCGTGATAGCGAAACACGCCGAAAAATGTCCAACCGAGGTTCTGTTCCAAATCCCAGAAAATCGACGGAGCATCCGAGAGCCGCTGCGCAAGACCAAGGATGACGATGCTGATACCTGTGCCTGCGAGCGTGATCCAGAGGCGCTGGCGCCAGATACGGTTCGGCGTCATGTCGCACGCCATGCAGAAAGCCCCAAGAAGTCCTGTTGTTAAAAGTATTGAAGGCTGCACCAGGGCCGTATCCATAAACCCCGGCCAGCCCGGCCATGGTTGTTGGCGATCCACAAAAACCTGCGCCGCTGTGATGAATTGACGCTTGGCATTCCAGGTCATAAACCATCCTTGCAACAGGAGAAAACCAAGACCCAGAGCGGCGGGCAGTGGAATGCGTGGCATGCGAAGCCTTGCCGTGATTCCCAAGACAAACAGAGCAGTGTTCGCCAGCAAAAGCGACGAAACCCACTCCCTCGCCCACTCCCGCGTGCCTCCGTAAAGCCAAGCCGCAGAAACCACATTCCCCAGCAAAAACCAGCGCGCGGCGGTAAGCGGAAAATCACGGAGGCTTCTCATCCAACAAAATCTCCCGCAAAGGTCCCCAGAGGCGAAGGAAAATCAGCAGGGGATGGCGACATAATGAACAAATTTTACGGAAAGAAGACAGGGGGCGACGCACATCCGAGGGCAGGCGCTCGCCCAAATCAGAACTGTCTGCTTTGAAAGATTGTATTTCTTGATGATACAATTTTGCGCCTTTTAGAAATACAATTTCGGAGGGTTTTTGCGCTCTCCATCCAAAAAAGAAAAGCGGATCGTTTTTGTGTGCCGACTTGTGGGAGAAGGCTGAGGAAGGCTTGAAAACTTAAAAAAACGCTGGACGCTCCGGAAAGCATCAATGCGATCCGAAGTGGTGTTTTTGAGATTCACTGCTATAAAGTTTAAATTGTGTTTGAAGCGCGCCCCCAATCTGGTTCCGTTGATAAATAATAAGGGAATTTAAGAAATGATCAGCGAGAGACACAAAGGCGCGGTTGCCATCCATACGGCATTTCAGGTCTTGGCGGTGAGCCTGAGTTTTTGCGCGTGGTATTTGATCATAACAATATTCGACATTCGCGGTCTGGCCGGTGGTTTTTTGGGCTATTCGACCTATGGATTGATTGCTGTTCTGGCGCTTGTGGGGAGAACCACTTATCGCGCCGGTCAGGACGGGGCGATTCTCTCGGGACTGTTTAGTGGGAGGTTGAGGCTTGCAGCGCGGCAGACTCTTTTTATCGCGACGGTGATTGTTTTTTTCCTTGTTGTAACGAAGGACCGCGACATTTCCCGCGTTTTCCTTTTTTCGTGGCTGCCGGTTTTATTTTTTGCGCTCTGCCTTACAAATCTTGCCACTCCACACTTGGTCATGCCACTGGTCTTCGCGGCAAGCCACAGGCAAAAGTTTCTTTTGATAACACGAAACAAAGATGTTTTCCAGAAGGAGCGTTTGATCGAGTGGCTGCAACGCCAACGCCGAATGGGAATCCGGGTGATTGGCGTCAGCGGCCCCTCTGAAATCCACGAGATCGATCCCGGCATTCCGTTTCTCGGGAGCACAGAAGAAATTTCGAAAATCCTTCTTCAACAAAGCCCCGATGTCTTGTTGTGTTTGGAGCCGCCTGAAGACCAGTTGGAGGTGAACCAGTGGTTGGCGCTGGCGGAAAAACGCGGGGCAAGATTGATCTTCTGGGACAACCTCAATCGTCGCTTCGGCATGCGAGCTTGGAGCGCGGAGGTCGATGGGCTCAACTTTGTTCACTTTCGCCGCGAACCGCTGGAAAGCCCTTTAAACCGCGTTGTCAAAAGAGTGTTCGACCTCACCATCGCAGGATTCGCTGTGGGAGTTATCATGCCGCCCCTGTGCGCTGTCGTTTGGCTCTTGCACCGCCTTCAATCACCGGGCCCACTCTTTTTCCGACAGAAGCGTCGAGGCATTGGAGGCGGAGAGTTTGAGATTTTTAAGCTCCGCACGATGCATGTGAGCAGCGAGCGCAACATAAGCCAAACAAGGAAGGGTGACTCTCGAATTTTTCCTTCTGGCCACTGGCTGCGACGAACATCCCTCGATGAAATCCCTCAATTCCTTAATGTGCTGCGCGGGGAAATGAGCGTTGTCGGCCCAAGACCGCACATTCCCGAGCACGACGAAAAGTGGTCACGAATTCTAAATGCCTACCATGTGCGCACCGTCGCAAAACCAGGCATCACAGGCCTAGCACAGGTGAGAGGAATGCGCGGGGAGGCAAACAGCGATGAGGATGTGTTAAAGCGCATTGAATCCGACCTGGAATATATCGAAAACTACACACCTTTGGTTGATCTGACGATTGTGGCCCAAACCGCGTTGCAAGTGCTTTTCCCGAAAAACACGGCTTATTAAAAATGATAACTTCTATCTTTATTGATTCTTTGCCAATGCCCAAACTGAAATAGGAAAAAAAGGATCATTCTTTAATGAATGAAAAAATGGAAGGTAGCGCCTCCAGAGAAACAGATTAGATTTTACACATCGTTGATTCCCCCACGATCCTGATTGAATTTTATCGATTTCAAAGCCAGCGGCTTCATTCAGAAAATACTTTAAACCAGTTTCTGTCCATCTACTACAATCATCAGGCTGAGGATGAAAGCGGACAAGAAATGGGGTTGTAACTAAAAAATACCCACCAGAAGAAAGCATTTCTTTGACGTTTTTTGTTGCCCGGATCGGCCACTTTAAATGCTCCCACACTTGTTCAGCAATAATTAAATCAAATTTTTCATTAAGAGGACTTTTTGTTATATCGTATTCAGGATAGTTAACAGATTTATATTTAAAGAAGGGAAATCTATCCTTCCAGAAATCGCCAGATATTTCAAGAACTGATAAACTTTTATAGTCCATTTGAGAGACAAGCTTGTGAGTCTCTTGATTCATGACAATTCGAAGCCACTGCTTATGCTCAGGACCAATGATCACTGATCGGGCTAAATTGAATCCAATAAATTTGCGTGCAATAATTCGCCAGCATTCAAGCGGGCGATGGTTTATTTTTTTGTTCTCCATCTTTTAAAAACAAGCCTCGACAAAATAACCCCGCTCTTCGTTTCGCGCGAGACAAAATTTGACGACACCAGTAACTTGGGCTTGACGAATTGCTCATTTGGACCCTGAAATATGAGTTGGCGCCTTGTCTCGGTAGCGGAGAATCAGCCAAATAAGACGAGTGGCTTTCGCATATCGTGGAATAAATTTTGTCGGTTCCGAGAGGCACCGCAGCAACCAGCCCAAGCAGAGAAGGTCTCCCCATTTAGGGATGCGTATTTGATCGCCACTCAGAAATCCGATCGCCGCGCCAATGCAACAGGTGGTCGGACGATAAGGAAGATTTTGCTTAAGCCAAAAACCAAGTTTTTCTTGGCTTCCACTTCCCGTGCAAACAAATATGAAGCGCGGTTTGAGTTTTATAATAGCTGCTAAAAGATCGCTATCTATTACTGGTCCGATGCGCGGATAGAGCGGAGCGATGAGGCAATTTTGCTCTTCGACCGGAATTTGGTTCGATTTCAGCCAAGCGATGTTTCGCGTCTGCGCTTCTTCAGATGGCATCACCCAAAAAGTCGCATTAGGTTCGCGCAAGGCAGGATTTTTAAGCAAGGCTTCCAAGAAACCTAAGCCTGAGGTGCGCGGAAGTTTCCCAAGTCTCAAAATAAGAGCCATTAAAATCGCGAGGCCACTATCAGGGAGGTTTAGGTCGGCATTTTCCAGTGCCTCGCGATAATGGAGGTCAGTCTCCAGATCGCAAAGTCCCGGGCCTGAAGGGGCAAGGATTAAACCACCAGAAAGAGCCCGCGCTACGGCGTCACTTATTGAAAGAGATGAGAGCCAAATTCCAAGTAGCTTGCAATCTTTTACTTGAGACATAATTGGCAAAATTTACAGAATTGAGACAGGGCGCGCCGGAATTGATGGTCTAAAAATAAGACCTACGCAAGCCCGCTTGAGAGAGTCTTGCTTTTTCAGCCTGCCCAATTCGAGAAGCGAAAGGCTGCGAGCCAATTCCTGTATAACTGTGTAATTCAGTCCAGCAACCAGACCAGAGTGCTTGTGGCTTATCATCGTGTAAAAACCTAAAATACTTCTTAAAGACATTTTATTTTTTACAATTCAATAATATGCTTACAGAAAAAGCCAAAACACTTCCCGCAAAGGCCCCCGCGATAGACCAGGCAATATCATAAGGATCGAAAAAGCGGGTCGGCAACCAAATTTGCAGACATTCCAGCAATATTCCCAAAAACGAAACGATAATCGAAGAAAAAAGTGCGAACTTGAAGAATGATTGCAGTTGCAGTGGTCTCTGTGAACAAAAAATACAGCAAGATAGACACATAGAAACGAATCCAAATGCAGGAAAATTACGAAATGAAGGATATGCATTTGCCCAAGACGCAATTACACTCGGGATCCAATTTATTTGCTGCAAATCAGGTGAAGGAGCCAAGGCGCAATGAACGACTCCGATTGTTAGAAGAATAAAGGCTAAAAAGAAGAACCAGTGTAAAAATCTCAATTTTTAATGTTTTTTTTTGCGAGCATTTCCTGCGTTTTCAATACTATAAAATACTCGTAAATAGACTGAAGGGTTGCATATGTTATACCTGCAAAACCATCCAAAAAAGCTCTCTTAATAACAACCATGTAAAACCACTTTATAATTGGCCTTCCAGGCAGCTTGTAGAAAAGACCCTTTTGATGATAGCGGCGTTGATGAATTTCTTTGGAAAATAAAGCTTTTAAAATAGAAAACTGAAATTCGCCGGATTTCTCCTGAATAAACCTTTGCGCCTCCATGCAGGAATAGCGATTGTGCTTATCAATCCAATGGGAAATGCCTTTGGAAAATGGATAATGGTCAAAGGAGTTTTTTAAATCCGAGATTTTGCCACTAACTTCAAGCACTTCGTTTATTTCTCGATGGTAGCGTGCATTTCCCT
>JBIKUM010000093.1:0-9169 GCA_044347585.1 Terrimicrobiaceae bacterium | reverse complement strand
TTTCCGGCGGGAGGGTGGCCGAGAAGAAGAGTGTTTGCCGATTTTTGGGAACCTTCGCAATGATGCGGCGCATGGGCGGCAGGAAACCAACATCGAGCATGCGGTCGACCTCGTCGAGGATGAGGACTTCGATATCATTGAGACGCACAGTGCCCTGCTGGAGGTGATCCTCAAGACGGCCTGGTGTGGCGACGAGGATATCGAGGCCTTCCTTGAGCGCGGCGCGCTGGTTGCCGTAGCCTACGCCGCCATAAACGCAACCGACCTTGAGATCGGTGAAGCGGCTGAAGTCGCGCATGGCGGTTTCCACCTGCATGGCGAGTTCGCGGGTTGGCTCGAGAACGAGGCAGCGGAGGCGACCATGCGAGCCGAGCTTCTGAAGCGTGGGCAGCGCAAAGGCGGCGGTTTTACCTGTGCCGGTCTGGGCCGAGGCGATGAGGTCGCGGCCTTCGATGGCCGGCGGGATGGCGCGCAGCTGGATGGGTGTCGGATCGCCGTAACCCATCGCCTGGACGCCTTGCAAAATATGCTTGGTCAATCCAAGCGCTGAGAATGGCATGTCGTGTTGTTTTTCCTATCCCGGGAGGTTTTTGAGCAACTGCTCGTTGGTCGGATATTTCCGGATGAAAAAGAGAAGGCGCTCGATGGCCTCGATCGGCTTGTGTCCGGCGAGTCCACGGCGGATGACGCTGATCTTGTGGAGATCCTCCTCGGGGATGAGAAGCTCCTCGCGGCGGGTGCCGGACTGGAAGATATCGATCGCCGGATAGATGCGCTGGTCGCTGATCTTGCGGTCGAGAACGATCTCCATGTTGCCGGTGCCTTTGAACTCTTGGAAGATCAGCTCGTCCATGCGGCTGTTCGTCTCGATGAGCGCAGTCGCCATGATGGTGAGCGAACCGGCCTCCTCAGTATTGCGGGCGGCGGCGAAAAGTTTGCGCGGGATTTCCAAGGCGCGGGCATCCACACCGCCGGACATCGTGCGTCCCCCACCCCCTTGGGCGTTGTTGAACGCGCGGCCGATGCGGGTGAGCGAGTCCATGAGAACGAAAACATCCTTGCCCATCTCGACGAGGCGACGGGCGCGGTCGATGCAGAGCTGGGCGATGCGTGTGTGGGTTTTGATATCCGAGTCGTTCGAACTGGCCATGAGTTCGGCTGTCGGAACGGTGCGGCGAATTTCTGTGACCTCCTCGGGGCGCTCGTCCACGAGCAGGATGAGCAGTTTCATCTCCGGGTGGTTTTTCACCACGGCGTCGGCGATGTGCTGAAGAAGGGTGGTTTTACCGGTGCGGGGTGGCGCGACAATGAGGCCGCGCTGGCCCTTGCCAACAGGCGCAACGAGATCGATGACGCGTGTCGTGAAACGCTCGGGAACAGTCTCGAGCTTGATGCGCTGGTTGGGATTGATGACGCTGAGTTCCTCAAAAACCGGCAGGTTTTGGAACTGCTCGGGGTCTGCACCTTCGATTTCGGTGAGCTTATACATCTGCGGACCGCGATTTCCCCGGCGGATTTCGCCTTTGATCCATATGCCGTCGCGGAGGCCGTATTTGCGGACGATCTCGGGAGTGACGAAAATGTCGTTGTTCGACTGGGTGAAGTTGCGGCGTGCCTCGCGGAGGAAGCCGAAACCCTTGCCGCTGACTTCGACGATGCCCTCGGCATAGACGATCGGAGCCGGTGGCTGCGGAGGTTGTGGTGGTTTCTCGGCCACGGGTGCAGGCTGAGGCGCTGGAGCGGGTGGCTTGACTGGTTCAGGTGCGACAGGAGCGGCGGCTTCAACCGTGGGTTGAGCGGCTGGCACCTCGACCGGCGCGGCCTCCACGGGCGCGGGAGTATTCTCTGTCAGAGGCAACTCGGGAGAATCCGATGCTTTTTTTTGCCTGCGGGCTCGGCCGATCCGTGGGGTGCGGGTGGAGGTGCGGCGGCGGCGCGGGGCTGCCTTGGTGCCTGCGGAATCGGCGGCTTGCGCTCCGTTATCCGGGTTTTGCTGTTCTTCTGTCATGATTGGGTTTTGAGAAAGGGCCTGTGACGCTTATTCCCTGTCCAGGTGTGGAATCTCGAGGTGATGGTGTGTCGGGAACTCGTTAAGTTCCGTGAACTTTGAGAAAGGAAGTTCAACGAGATCCTGCGACAGTGTGTCAGTGAAACGCCGCGTGCGGAGGGGTTCTACATCGCGTGTTTAAGAATGGGAGAACTAAAGAGACGCGCCGCCCGCCTGTCAACGCCTATTCTCGCCAATGCGACACTTTTTTTTCGAAACGCCGCGCCGGATCGACACTTGAACAGGCCGAGGTGAATCGATAGGCAGGTGGCCATGGCGATGATCCACATCAACCGCGACCGCGAAAATATCGGAAAATTCAATGACCAGGATGTCGCTGATGGCCTCAAGAGCGGCCGCTTCCTCCCGACAGATCTGGCTTGGCGCGAGCCCATGACGAGCTGGGAACCGCTCTCGACCTTCACCGACCTGCCGCCACCGGAGACGCCTGAAGAGACAAAAGCCGAGGTCTCTGCCGGGACGCCTGCAAGACCTGATGACCGCATTGCGCTCGGCGAATGTTTTTCAAAAGGATGGGAGGGGTTCCAAAAAAACATGGGCACGCTCATGCTCGGAGCGTTTGTGTTTCTGGTGGTGAATGTCTCGCTGTGGTTTATCTCCGAACTCGCCCAGAGCGTGGTGCGGATGTTCATGAAGTCGGGCGGGAGCGAGGAGGAAATGCTCAAAGCCGCCGCGATTGTGGTGGGGTTGTTTTTTTCGATTCTCACTTCCACAGTCACCACGATTCTTTCGGCGGGGTTTCTGTGGATGTTTGTGAAAAATTCCCGTGGGAAATGCGAGTTCGCCGATCTCTTTGCCGGATTTTCAAGCGGCGTCTGGCTTCAAATCCTCATGGCCGGAGTGGCTTGGGGAGCCATCATGGTGAGTTTGGCCCTCTTCACCTTGGCGCCTGGATTTTTTATCACCGAGAAATACGGCTCCCAAATTCCGGCAGTGATCGGGGCGCTGCTTTTCCTTATTCCCATGGCCTACCTCTCGGTCGGCTTGGGATTTGTTTTTCCTCTGATCCTCGACCGCAGGATCGGTTGGCAGGAGGCCATGCGCACGGCGATTTCAACTGTGCACCGTCAGTGGTTTCCGGCGGCAGGCCTGATCCTCGTCTACACCCTCTTGGCGATTTCAGGCGTCTTTGTTTGCTGCGTGGGAATCATCTTCACGATGCCGCTGGGATATGCAATCTGGGCCGAGGGCTATCGCCGATTGTTTGGCGATCCTCCAAAAACCGAAGACCCGCAGCCTTAGGTTTTTTTCATTTCGTTCAGAACATCGGCCAGAGGAACTACGGCGAAGCGTGATGAGGTGTCGGAGACGGCGTAGGGCAAAATAATGTTCCCTTCGTGCAGAAGGCCACCGCAGCTGTAGACCACATTTGGAACATAGCCTTCGCGCTCGTCCGGAGCAGGCCGCAGGAGAGGCTCACGCAACCGTCCAAGAATGCGCGAGGGGTCATTAAGATCGAGCAGAACGGCACCGATGCAGTATTTACGCATCGGACCCACGCCATGAGTGATCACGAGCCAGCCGACATCGGTTTCAATCGGTGGACCGCAGTTCCCCAACTGGACAAATTCCCATGGTTGGGAGGGACGCAGGAGAATTTGAGATTCATACCAGAAGTGCAAATGGTCTGAGAACATGAGGTGGATGTTCTCGCCATCCTGGCGACCGAGCATGGCAAAGTGGCCTTTGATTTTTTTCGGAAAGAGGGCGAGTCCCTTGTTACGAACGGCAGGCCCATTGAGTGTGCGTATCGAGAACTCATGGAAGTCGCGCGTCTGAAGAATCTGGGGCAGGACGACATTCCCATCATAGGCGGTGTAGGTCGCCGTATAGGAAATCGAGCCATCCGCCTCTTGAAAGCGGGTGAAACGGGCGTCCTCGATGCCATTGACCTCGCTCGGGGCGAATGGAAAAAGAATTTTCTCGGAGATGTCCAATCCATCGGCAAATCGCACGGTGTAATTCGCCCTTGCGAGCATGAGGGCGCGCTCCCCCGCGCGGCGCACCGATGGCTCGTCGATACTTGTGCGGAGGCGCCGGACATGATTTTCGAGATCCTCCATGAGAAAGCTCTCGGGGAGATCGCGCAGCGCCGTGCGGGCGTCGGCGTATTCCACTCCGAGTTCCTGGAGTTTTCTGAGGAATGTCGGCGCATCGTATCGCGCAGCGGGCTGCGGGCGCGGCTGGCAAACATAGCGGGAAACAGGATCGAGACGGAGGTCACCATTCCGGTCAACGATGCCGGAACGAAATGTGATGGATGAGATATGTCCCTCGCCCGTTGCGCGCAGGCTTAAAAAAAACCGCAACTCGCCGGGGTTCAGCCCCGACTGGTCGGGAGCGGCGACCATGCCGGGGTTAAAAAGGGCCGTGGATTCCAGGGAGTATTCATTGGTGAAATACGAGCCAAGCAACAAACGACGCGCCTCGCTCAACTCGAGGTCGGTCGGAAGAAAGGCGCGAATCTGCTCGAAGCGCTCGGCAAAAATGTCGTGGATTTTTTGATGCCGCTCATGGAAATCGGCGAAAACCTCGGCCAAATTTGTTTCCACCGCTTTCTCATCAAGATGCATCACGCGGGAAAACAGACTCAGCACGCGGGGATTCACCTCCTGCGCCGCGAGTGGTTTCACAATGAGAGAGGGAATAAATGGCCTCAAAAGAACGCGGCGCGGATCAGGTCCGATAACCAGTGGCAGACGGCGAATGTGGGATTCAAGAAAGGACATTGGCATCGGGTGTTGGAGATTTTTTTTGGAAGGCCTGCATCTCGGCGAGGGCAAGCAGGAAGGAGAGCGTGGATTCCGCGCCTTGGTTTTGGTTCACACGGTTGTCATGCAATCCATCGAAACATCCGCCTGTTGAAGGATCGTAGAGCGGAAGGCGGAGATCATTGTCTCCGAGAAACCATGCAAAGGCGCTCTTGGCGGATTTTTCCCAGACAGGATCCTCGGTGGCATTGTAAGCCTCGATACATGCGCTCACAGCGGCCGCAGCCTCCAGTGGTTGCTGATCGTGAATCGCGGGAGCGGTTCCCCTCTTCCAGAAGCCATTCGAGCCGATTGGACGGAAACATCCATCGACTCCGGTTTGATTTTCCATGAGCCATGACAACGCCGAAAGGCCGGTTTTTTTCATCTCTTGGTTGCCGGTGAATCTTCCCGCAAGGATCAAAGCCTGGGCGATTCTGGGATTGTCGTAGGCGGCGATATCCTCGCACCACGGCCAATCGGGCGAGGCATTGCGCCCAAAGAGGTCGAACAAACGGCCTGCAATTTCATCCCTACGCCGGTCTGCATGCAGGTCGCCGTGCAGTGAGCGGAAATATTCATGAAGGCCGAGAATCGCAAATGCCCATGCGCGCGGGGAGATGAACCCCTCCACCGCCGGGAGCGCCTGCTCTAAAAGCGAGGCCGCCCACGAACGAAGTCCGCCAAGGCGCGTTCGACCAACGACGGCACCAAGGGCCCAGATTGCACGCCCATGGCTGTCCTCGGACCCCTGCTCCTCGGTCCACCGCCGGTCAAAGCCCATGAAATTCTTGAAGCGTCCTGTCGATCCACAGAACGCACACTGAAGAAAAGCCGCGCTGGCTGATTGAATGTGGTCTCTCGCGTCGTCGGACTCGCAGAGTTCCTCGAGCAGAACAGTAAGGAGGAGCGCCCGGGCATTGTCGTCCGTGCAATACCCGTGCTCGAACCACGGCACACTGAAAATGGCATGCTGAAAAATGCCGGTGGAGTCGCACATCCGCTTGAAATGCCCGAATCGGAATGCAGGAAGAGGCTGGGTGTTTCCAAAGACAGAAGCTCTTGGCGGAAGACGCCTGCCACGGGCTTGGAAGCCCTGGCGCGCCTCTTCGAAAACCTTGGCGTAATCAGCAGCCACCTCGGACCACACCATGCCCCTGCCCATGAGGTAGGCCTGTTTCCGCATCGCATGGCGCCGGGCCTCGTTGGAAAAAAGCTCCAGCACGGCCGTGGCAATCGCCTTGTCATCGCGGAAGGGCACAAGCACACCACGCTCCTCCGAGAGAAGTTCCGCCGCATGCCAATAGGGGGTTGAGACCACCGCCTTGCCTGCCCCAAAACAATAAGCGAGCGTGCCGGATGTGATTTGGGACTCGTTCAGATAAGGCGTGAGATAGATATCAGCGGCTCCGATGAACTCGCAGAGTTCTTCATTTTCGACATAGCGGTTCACGAACATGACATTCCGTTCCACACCGAGTTCCTTGGCGAGTTGTTCGAGGGATTCCCGGTGGCTTTCGCCGTTGTGCCGAACCTGATTCGGGTGCGAGGCCCCAAGGATGATGTAAATGACATCCGGTTGTTCGCGGACGATTTCAGGCAATGCCCGCAAGGCATACTCGATCCCCTTGCCCGGCGAAAGCAGGCCGAAGGTCAGAAGCACTGGACGCCCTGCCACACCAAAGTGGTCCTTGTAAAAATTCGGATCCGCAAATGGGATGTCCGGTATGCCGTGCGGGATGATGGAAATTTTATCCGCAGGGACCCCATGGATGTCGCGGAGCATTTCAGCCCCGTGATTCGTCATGACCACAATTTTCCTGGAACATTCGATAATCTCCGAAAATGCCCTCCTCTGTTCGGCCGTGGGATTGGCGAGAACGGTATGGAAAGTCGTGACGACCGGCATGCGGGCGCGGCGGAGAAGATTGGTAATGTATCCCCCGGCGGGGCCTCCGAAGATTCCGAATTCATGCTGAACGCAGAGCACATCGGCGCGGGAAAGGTTCAGGAAATCCGCCGCCCGCTCGTAGCCTGCGGCATCCGGTTCGGGAATTTCAAACCTCACCTCGGGCGGGTATTGATAGTTGCTGCCGGGATCCGTGACCGTGACCACCGGACAGTCCCAATCGGGACGGTTGACATTGAGGGCGTCGCGGAGATCGCGAGTGAATGTGGCGATACCACACTTTCTTGGCGGGTAGTCGCCGAGGATCGCCGCCTTGGTTGTAAATTGAGAAGAGTTCATCCGTTGCGAGCATGCTTTTAGTCGCTGCGGAGAATTTGCGTATGGGGTGATGCCCTCAGCAGAGGCTCAATCCCTGTGGTAGGGCGTTCCGGCGAGGATCGTTTCGGCGCGGTAGATTTGCTCGAGGGCTACGAGCAAGGCGAGTTCGTGCTGGAGAGTCTGTGGGCCGAGCGACCAAAGCAGATCGGCCCGCGAGCGCGTGATTTCATCCCATCCGTCGGAAGCGCCGACAAGGAGTGCAAAACGCGAAACCGAGCGGTTGCGGAGTTTTTGGATTTCGGCCGAAAAGGCGCGGCTGGCGAAGGTTTTTCCTCGCTCGTCGAGAAGCACCCGGTGGCAGCCCTCGGAAAGCTCGAGCATCCGCTCGTGCAGGCGGGGACCGGTTTTGACAAAGTGGCACTCAACTTTGGAAAATGCCCCCAAGCGCCCGAGGTATTCCTCAATACCGATCTTTGCGAAATCCAGCGCAGGCCTGCCGGCAGCGATGATTTTCCAGGTCAACGCTGAACCGGGTTGAAATCCGCCGCGTGATAGGAACTGCGGACAAGCGGACCGCTGGCGACAAACTCGAAACCCTTGTTGCGCGCAATATCGCCGTAGTGATCGAACATCTCAGGAGTGATGTAGGCAACGACAGGCAGGTGGTTCGGCGTGGGGCGGAGATATTGACCCAGCGTGAGAACGCGGACACCGGCTTCGCGCAGGTCGTCCATGGCCTGAAAAAGCTCGGGCTCCGTCTCGCCGAGACCGAGCATGATGCCGCTCTTGGTCATCAGTTCGGGACTGAGTTCGCGGGCACGGGCGAGAAAATCCAGCGAGAGTTGATATTTTGCACGGGAACGCACAAGCGGGGTGAGGCGCTCGACGGTTTCAAGATTGTGATTGAAAACATCGGGCCCGGCTTGAAGAACGCGCTGGAGTGGTTCGTCCTTGCCATTGAAATCCGGCACAAGAACTTCGATGACGATTTTTGGATCTAGCGCACGGATGGCTTCGATAGTTTTGCCAAAATGATCAGCGCCACCGTCGGCGAGGTCGTCACGCGCCACAGCGGTGATTACGACATGTTTGAGGCCGAGGCGTTTCACACCCTCCGCGACGCGCTGAGGCTCGTCTTCCTCGAGTGCGAAGGGTTTCGCTGTATCGACGGCGCAGAATCCACAAGCCCGCGTGCAGCGATCGCCTGCGATCATAAAAGTGGCGGTTCCTCCGCTCCAGCACTCCCAACGATTCGGGCACTGCGCGCTTTCGCAAACCGTGTGGAGGCGAAGATCCGAAATCAGACCCTTGGTGGAAAAGAACACAGGATTCGAGGGCAGGCGCACCTTGATCCAGTCGGGCTTCTTTTGCTGATGAAGGGTCGGGTCGATTTTAATGGTGGCCATGGTTTTCCTGAAAAATGCTTCCCGAGCGCGTCGCAGTGGCACGGGAAAGAGATGCCAACGATCTTGTATTTCACCGCAGCGCTGTCAACCATCAACGCCCTCAAACCCGATTTTCCATGACCACATCCCGACAACTTTTTGAAGCCGCAAAAAAACGCATCCCCGGCGGGGTGAACTCGCCTGTGAGGGCCTTCCGGGGCGTGGGAGGCGAGCCGTTTTTTGTGAAGTCGGCGAGTGGTTGCCGACTGACCACGGTGGATGACCGCGAGTTGATCGATTTCGTGGGAACTTGGGGCCCGGCGATCCTTGGTCACGCGGCCGAGCCTGTCATCGAGGCAGTGCGTGAAACGGCGGGGCGCGGACTCAGTTTTGGAACTCCTAATCCTCTGGAGGTCGAAATGGCCGAAACGATCTGCCGCATGGTGCCGTCGGTAAAGAAAGTGCGCATGGTGAACAGCGGCACCGAGGCCACCATGAGCTGCATACGCCTCGCCCGAGGGTTCACCGGCAGATCCAAGATCATCAAATTCGAGGGCTGCTATCACGGGCATGTGGACTCGCTCCTTGTCAAAGCCGGCAGCGGCGCGCTCACCCATGGCAACCCCGACAGCGCAGGCGTGCCGGAGGCGCTCGCAAGGCTCACCGTCACTCTCCCCTTCAACGACGCCGAAGCCATCCGGGCCGCCTTCGCGGCGAATCCGGGGGAGATCGCGGCGGT
>JBIKUM010000091.1:0-9196 GCA_044347585.1 Terrimicrobiaceae bacterium | reverse complement strand
CTTGGCCGGAGCCTCGGACTTTTGGTTTGCTGTGTCTTGTTTCATGTGGAGCCGACAGTATGGCGTGGTTCACGCCAGCTGTCGGCTACATGTCATCTCCCATTTTGCTGTTCGGCAAGTTTCCCCTCACTGCCGCTTGCGTTTGAAAATCGCCGCCGTATTTTGAATTCGTGAATCGGCATCTGCGCGCAGGAATGGTTTGTATGGCTCTTATAGCCGCATCAGTGCTGGGCATTGCATTACCGACCGAGATGCTTTCGACCCCCGTGGCGGAGGTCGAGTCCTGCTGCTGCCCCGGGCTTCATTCCCCAACAGCGGCGCCCGCATCTTCCTGTGCGTGTCATGTCTGCCCGGTTGCCCCCCATATGCTTGCTGTCGTTGCGATCCAGGATTTCAAACTCTCACCGCCGATTGCTGCGCATTGCTGGAACAACAGCAACGAATCCGCTCCGGGCTTCTGCCCTGAGCCGGCGACACCACCGCCACGGGCGGCGGTCTGAATTCGCGCCGGGGCCTGATTTTCGATCAGGCCGTCACTTCTTAAAAATTCCATTCTGAAAGGAAAATTATGAAATCATTGATTATCGCCATCGCTCTGGCCTGTGCCGCAGTGGTTGGTTCTGTTCAAGCCGCCGGGACTTCGTGCCCGACCTGCTGCAAGGACAAGGACTGCGCCAGCTGCTGCAAGGGCAAGTGCTCCGAGTGCAAACAGTGCAATAAGTAACGCGCTCGAAATGGCATAGATTGCCAACGCGGCTCTCCGAAAGGGGAGCCGCGTTTATTTTTACCCGGCCGGTTTACAAGATCGCGAGCCGACCATTCGACAAACGGGCGCGCGTTGCGGTATTGTCTGGAAATGTCATTCGTTCACCTGCATTGCCACTCCGAGTTTTCCCTTCTGGATGGAGCTGTGCGGTTGGACGAGTTGGTGAAAAAAGCCGCAGGATTCGGGATGCCGGCCGTGGCGGTGACGGATCACGGGAACCTGCATGCGGCGGTGCCGTTTTACCAACAGGCGGAGAAGACCGGGATCAAACCGATCATCGGTTGCGAGATGTATGTCGCGCCGGGCTCGATGACAGATAAGAACGCCTCGTCCGCGAAGGATGCCGCCTTTCATCTCACGCTTCTGGCGACGAACGACGAAGGCTACCGGAATCTCGTGAAGCTCTCGACCGCAGGGTATCTCGAGGGGTTTTACTACAAACCCCGCGTGGACAGGGAGCGACTTGCTGCGCATTCGAAGGGCATCATCGCCTTGAGCGGATGCCTGAAGGGCGAAGTCGCCACGCTTTTGCAAGCCGGCCGCTTTGACGACGCGCAGGCGACGGCGGCCGCCTACCGGGATATTTTTGGTGCGGAAAATTATTTCATCGAAATCCACAATTTCGGACTGGATGCCCAGCGCCGGATCAATCCCGAGCTGGTAAAACTCGCCCGCAATCTGAATCTCGGACTGGTTGCCGCGAATGATGTCCACTTCCTTGAGAAGTCCCACCACGAGGCCCACGATGTGCTCATCTGCATCGGCACAGGAGCCAACATTGTGGATGAAAAACGCATGCGCTACAGTCCCGAGCTGTATTTCAAATCCCCCGAGGAAATGCGCGCCCTCTTCGCCGAGCTTCCCGAGGCTTGCGACAACACGCTGCGAATCGCCGAACGGTGTGATTTCAAGATGGAATTCGGCAAACCGAAATACCCGAATTTCGACTCGCCCGACACGCGCAGCCGCGAGCAATACCTGCGCGACCTTTGTCATGAAGGCCTGCGCAAGCGCTTCGGAGGGCGCGTGGATACCGACCCCGAGCTGAACAAGCGCCTCGATTACGAACTCTCGGTGATCGAGAAAACCGGGTTTATCAGCTACTTTTTGATCGTCTGGGATTTCATTCGCCATGCGAAGGACAGCGGCATTCCCGTGGGCCCGGGCCGCGGCTCGGCAGCGGGTTCCCTCATCGCGTATGTGCTGGGAATCACCGATATCGACCCTCTCCGCTACGGGCTTATTTTTGAAAGGTTCCTGAACCCCGAGCGCATCAGCCCGCCCGATATCGATGTGGACTTCTGCATGGAACGCCGGGGCGAGGTGATCGAGTATGTGCGTCAAAAATACGGCGAGCGGGCCGTGTCGCAGATCGTCACCTTCGGCACGCTCGGCGCAAAGAGCGTGATCCGCGATGTCGCCCGCGTGCTGGGCTGGAGCTACTCGGATGGCGACCGCGTGGCAAAGATGATCCCGAACGAGCTGAATATCGACCTCGAGAAGGCCCGCGAAAAGAACCCCGAGCTGCAGACCGCCATCGAGAACGAGGCACCTGTGCGTCAGCTCTGGGACTACGCCACCGTGCTCGAGGGCCTGAGCCGCAACACGGGCATTCATGCCGCCGGCGTGGTCATAGGCGACCGCCCGCTGGATGAATTCATCCCGCTCTGTAAGGGCAAGGAAAACGAAGTCGTCACGCAATACGCCATGGGCCCACTCACCGACCTGGGCATGCTCAAGATGGACTTCCTGGGTCTGCGCACGCTCACGATCATGCAGGAAGCGGTGCGTCTCATCCACGCAAAGGTGCCGGATTTCAACATCGACCTAATCCCCAGCGACGACCGTCCGGCATTCGATATCTACAATCGCGGCGAAACACTCGGCGTCTTCCAGATGGAAAGTGGCGGCATCACGAATTGCTGCAAGCGCTTCGATGTCGGCTGTATCGAGGACATCATCGCTATTGGCGCGCTTTATCGTCCAGGCCCGATGCAGTTCATCGACGACTACATCGAACGCAAAAAAGGGATCAAAAAGGTCGAATACCTTCATCCACTGCTCGAGAAGGTCTGCTCGGAAACGCATGGTATCATTGTTTATCAAGAGCAAGTGCAGATGGCAGCCAGCGTGCTTGCAGGCTACTCACTCGGCGAGGCCGATCTGCTCCGCCGCGCGATGGGAAAAAAGGACGCCGAAAAGATGGAGAAGGAGCGCAAACGCTTCGTCGAGGGCTGCGGCACGCATAACAACATCCCACCCAAAGTGGCCGACGCCATCTTCGGGTTTATCGAGAAATTCGCCCAATACGGATTCAACAAATCCCACAGCGCCGCGTATGGCTGGATTTCCTACCAGACCGCCTACCTCAAAGCCCACTTTCCGCGTGAGTTCATGTCCGCCATGCTCACCTTCGATGCCAACGATACCGACCGTCTCGCCGTGGTGATCGCAGAGTGCCGACGCATGGAGATTCCCGTGCTGCCGCCGGATATCAACGCCAGCGTGCTCAAATTTGCCCCCGAGACCGATGGCCCTGGCATTCGCTTCGGGTTGGCATCCATTAAAAATGTCGGCGCAGGCGCGATGGAATCCGCCATTTCCGAAAGGGAAAAAAGCGGCCCCTTCCGCACGCTGGAGGAATTCTGCTCGCGCCTCGACTCCCGTGCGGTGAACAAAAAATTCCTCGAGAGCCTTGTGAAATGCGGCGCGTTCGACTGCGTGGACAAAAACCGTGCCGCCCTCTTCGCGGAGGTTGAACCTTCGCTGTCCGCAGCCGCCTCACTCCAGCGTGACCGCGCAACCGGGCAGTTCTCGCTTTTTGGAGACACCCCGCTGACCCCACCAAAAAAAACCTCCGGTGCCTCCAGTATCGCGCCTTGGAGCAATCTGGACACCCTCAAACACGAGAAGGAACTCCTCGGCTACTATGTGAGTGGACACCCCCTCGACAGCTACGCGGGGAATTTCGACTCCGGAAAATACAACACCATCGCGCAAGCGCGGGAAGCCACCGAGCCAGGCACATTCAAGCTCGCAGGCCTGATCATGTCCGTCGAAAAGCGCTTTTCCAAAAAAGACGGAAAACCTTTTGGCATCCTCATCCTCGAAGACTACACCGGCTCGCTCGAAATCACCGCGTGGGATGAATCCTTCTCCAAAAACGCCGCGCTCTTTGTCGCCGGCAACGCCGTTTCGATAAACACACGCATCACCCGCCGCGACGAAGCCATCCGAGCCACTGCAGGTGCCATCGCCGCGCTCAAAGAAAAAACCTCCGTCCGCCCGGTGCGACTGCGCCTCGCACGCGAGCGACTCGATGAACCCGCCCTGCAAAAAATCCTCGCCGCCGTAAAAGCCAATCCCGGCCAACGCCCCCTCATCCTGGAATTCGTTCTTCCCAACGGCCGCTCGCTCGAAATGCCAACCGGCGAGGAATTCGCCATCGGCGACGAACGCGCGCTGGTCTCCGCAGTGAACGGACTGAATTTGATACTTTAATTTACCTTCATTTTTTTAAAAATATGAGGCAACACACTAACACGCAGCCTCGCGAAAAATGTTCGGCAGAAATGAATTGCCGCAAGCATGACCAGTGCTAAATTCCAAAGCATGAGCGTGATTGAAAAAATTCGCGAAATGCCCCTTCACGAGAAACTCCTCACGATGGAGGCGTTGTGGGAAGATTTAGCTGGCAACGAGGAGAGCGTGGAGGTCCCTGAATGGCATAAAAATATACTGGATCATAGGGAACATTTAATCGCAGAGGGGAAGGCGCACTTCATCGACTGGGAACAGGCGAAGAAAGAAATTTGGCAGGCGACTCGATGAGGCTTGAGATTCCCGGTTGCCATCTAATACGCAGTTGTGGGATGGTGCTGTGTGGGTTCGATCAATTGTTGATTGCAGGCAACATCCATCTTGGATTCAGCGCCATCTAAAAAAAGCCTAATAAGGCGATCCGCCAAATGGCTAACAGTGTCATTTTCACCCATGAAAATTTTCTATGACCCCGGCTTTGCGGCGCCGATTGGCGAGCACATCATGCCAATGCGGAAGTTTGCGCTCGTCGCTGGCGAGGTGCGGGCCTGGTTGCCGCAGGTCATCATGGAAAAACCAGAGCCGCTGACCGAGGAAGATTTGTTGAGGGTTCATACGGCCGAATATGTCGATGCGGTGAGAACTGGTGTGCCGCGTGAATTGGCGGAGTCCCAAAAATTTCCTTGGAGCGAGGCGTTGTATTCCAGCGTCTGCCTGACCGGCGGCGGAGTGCTGGCGGCGGCGCGGAGTGCACTGGAGAGAGGTGCCTCAGCAGCCTTGGCGAGTGGTTTTCATCACGCCTGCGCGGATCACGGTGAGGGCTTCTGCACTTTCAACGGACTTGTCGTTGCGCTGGAGGCCTTGCGCGCGGAAGGCAAAATCCGCACGGCAGCCATCCTCGACATGGACCTTCACTATGGCAACGGCACGGCATCACTCGCAGCATCGCGGCCTTGGCTGCGTGCGTTGTCCATCTATGGAAACGATTACTGGAACAACAGACCCTTCCGCGATGTGCGCGAGCGGCAGCACTCGGACGGGCCGAACCATTTTTCCGTTCCCTTGATTCCCTCGGGTTCCAGCGACCGAAAGGTTCTCTTCGACGCGATGGAACAGCATTTGCCCTGGCTGTTACAGGACGGGAAGCCGAACATCCTACTCTATCAAGCTGGCGCCGACCCGCTGCGTGATGATCCCTACTCCCCGCTTCAACTCACGCACGAAGACTTGAAAGCGCGCGACCGAATGGTATTTGAATTCGCCAAGGCCGAAAAAATCCCCGTCGCATGGGTCCTTGCCGGTGGATACTGCCCCGAAATCGAAAAGGTCGTCCGCGTTCACTTGAACACGGCGAGGGCTTGCTGGGAGGTTTTTGGAGAAAAATGAGGCGCATTTGGAGGTTTCATTAAAAGCTCAAAAATCATTTGTAAAATGCCTTAATGTAGACTAGAAGATCAAATATGATTTCCAATCAACTTTTGCTTGAAACGCCCGTCGAGCAACTGGAGGCAATTGCGAAGCGCTTCAAGGAATTGCGCTTGGCGACCAATGTGCGGCAGGAGGACTTGGCCAAGCGCTCGGGCGTGGGGATCGCGACGATCCGTCGCTTCGAGGCAGGAGGAAATATTTCCGTGCTGAATCTTGCGCGACTGATGACCTATCTCGGGCATCCCGTGGATGCGGCTAGCGTGGTGCCGGAATTTCAAGCGACGACGATGAAGGAGTTCGTCCAACCTTCTCGGAGGCGGGCGCGATGAAGCGGATCGATTCGGTGGAGGTTTGGCACACGGGGCCGCAAGGGCATCGACAGTTCATGGGACAGCTCGCCAGAAATTCCCGGGGGGCGATAGGCTTCACCATGGAGGCCGGATTTTTGGAAACCGGATGGAGGTTATCGCCGTTTTTTCTGCCGCAGGGTGAAGGGCCATTTGTGCCGCGTTTTGAAACAAGTCAGGAGCGTGTCTTTCATGGTTTATTCGGTCTTTTTGCGGATAGTTTGCCGGATGCCTTTGGAATGGCGGTAGCGCGACGAAGCATGGCTCAGGCTGGCTGCGAAGCCGGAGCATTGGAGTTGCTATCCTACATCGGCGAGGGCGGGCGTGGCTGCTTGGCCTACAAACCAAGCCTCCCGGAAGGCGATACGGAAGCGGAGGGTTTGGAGGAAATGTTCAAAGCGGCTCGCAGCGTGGCGGAGGGGCTGGAAATCGATTGGGCGAATCCTTTAGCCCATGCGATGGGCACTGCGGGAGGAACCCGTCCCAAGGTTCACTGCGAGCGGTTTGCGGATGGCACATTTCGCGTGAGACGCTCTCCAGCAAAAGCAGGCGAAAGCGTGGCGTGCATTGTGAAATTTGACTGCACAGGCGAATTCGCCGGGCGCATCGACCATGAAACGAAAATTGAGGCCAGCTACTTGGAGATGGCAAGAGACTGCGGTTTACGAGTGCCGGAGTTCGAATTGGTGGGGCGCGAGGGACGGGATCATCTGGTTTTACAACGCTTCGACCGGACTCGGGAGGGAGCCTTGCACCTGCATTCGTTCTGGGGGCTCGCCCATGCGAGCGCGGGCAGTCGAATGCATGACTACGAATTCCTGCACCGGGCCGTGCTGAGACTCACAGGCGATGCCCAGGAACTGGCCGAGTGTTTTGGCCGCATGGCTTTCAATATTCTGGCATGCAATCAGGATGACCACTCCAAGCAGCATGCTTTTCTTTTTAATGGAACAGCGTGGAAACTCGCGCCGGCATTCGACCTCACATTTTCACCAAACCCCACATTGGGACATGCCATGACAGTGTCAGGGAATTCGTCTCCCTCGCATAAGGATTTGCTAGCTTTTGCTCAAAAGATGGATGTCCAAAATGGCAGGGATATTTTGGAGCGAATTCAAACAGTCACTTCTTCCGCAAAAAGTTATCTGGCGAAGAATCAAGTGCCAGAGCCCCTCGCTTCGCGAGTGGTTGAGGGCATTTCCCGAAAGAGAAATGAACTATGGGGGAAGTGGTGAGCGCTCGTTTCAGGCCGGGCAGATGCCGGCGCACCATTTGCCGCGCTTGATGAGGCGGGGGGTGCCGAGACCGCATTTTTCGAGGGCGGCGCTGACTTCGGCGGCTTGGCTCACGAGGACGCCGGAGAAGATGAAATGCCCACCAGGCTTGAGTTTTTTTGCGAGACCGGGAGCAGAGGCGATGAGGAGTTCGCTGTAGAGATTGGCGAGGATGACATCGGCTTTCTGAAATGCACCAACGCGGCGAGAATCCCCGATCGAGAAGGCGATTTTTCGGCATCGGTTGGCCTTGGCGTTTTCCTTGGAAACTCGAATGCAGACGGGATCGAAGTCGAAGGCCTCCACGGCAGAGGCGCCGAGTTTTTCCGCTGCGATGGCAAGAATGCCAGTGCCGGTGCCGGCATCGAGTGCCCGCCAGCCCGAGGGGAGATTGGGAACGATATCGCATAGAAGGCGAAGGCAGGTCGCCGTCGTTGCATGGTCGCCAGTCCCAAAAGCCATGCCGGCAGGAATGAAAATGTCGTGTCCGGTATTTTCTGCAGTGCGGAAGGTGGCGTCATCCGAGTGCACCCTCAAACGCCCCCGGATCGACAGCGGCGCGCGGGCCTTTCCGCCAGTCCATGCCTCTGGACCGAGCTGCGCCATTTTTCCTCCAAAGTCGCGGGCCAGTTGCTCGACCATTTTCTTGTCGCCGAAAACTTGGATCTTCAGCGAGCTGGATTCCGGCTGCGTGAGCATGACCAAATGCTCGGGGTCGATATGAGAAAGCCGTGCATACCAATCCTCCTCCATCCTTTGCGTGCTCAAGCGGGTCCATCGATACATTGCCATGGGGGGATTAAAGTCCTTCATGGCACTCCATGTCATCTCCCTTCTTTTGCTTGCTTCAGGCGGGGCATCCTCCGATAAGATGATTCCTTGTAAACACCCCGTGACGGGGATTTTTCCAGAGAATTTTCAAACATGAGCGAAACGGCAACACCAGTGACGATGGTCAATGTGCAGATCGACGGGGAGTGGAAACAATTTCCCAAAGGCACGCGCGTGATCGAGGCCTGCATGCAGAGCGGCAAATTTATTCCGCACTACTGCTACCACCCCAAACTCAGCTCGCCCGGCAACTGCCGCATGTGTCTCGTGGAGACCGGCCGCCCGAAGATGACTCCCGACCGCCAGCCCGTGCTGGATGCCAATGGCAAGCCCGAGATCGGCTGGGGACCGAAGCCTGAGATTTGCTGCGCGATGGAAGTCGCCGAGGGAATGGGTGTTCGCACCTCCTCGCCGCTCGTCGAAGAATGCCGCAAAGGCGTGATGGAATTTTTGCTCATCAACCACCCGCTCGACTGCCCGATCTGCGATCAAGCGGGCGAGTGCCGGTTGCAGGAATTTTCCGTCGAGTTCGGCAAGGGCGAATCCCGTTTCATCGAGGAGAAGGTGAAAAAGCCCAAGCGCGTAGATCTCGGAGAACGCATCGTGCTCGACGACGAGCGCTGTATCATGTGCTCGCGCTGCATCCGCTTCATGAAGGAAATCGCCCACGACGATGTGCTGGGCTTCCTGAATCGCGGCAGCCACACGACCCTCTCGGTCTATCCGGGCAAGAAACTCGACAACAACTACTCGCTGAACACGGTGGATATCTGTCCCGTGGGCGCACTCACCAGCAAGGACTTCCGATTCAAGATGCGTGTCT
Organism: Terrimicrobiaceae bacterium; assembly: GCA_044347585.1. GTDB lineage: Bacteria > Verrucomicrobiota > Verrucomicrobiia > Chthoniobacterales > Terrimicrobiaceae > UBA967. The sequence goes on along the minus strand of JBIKUM010000091.1, from coordinate 187 downwards.
GGTTTTTGAAGGAAACCAAGAGCATCGATGTGAATTGCGGCATGGGCTCGAACATCCTGATCTCCAGCCGCGAGAACACCGTTCACCGCATCACTCCCCGCGATAACGATTTCGTGAACTCCTGCTGGATGCCGGACAGCCATCGCCTGAATTTTCATTACCTCAACAGCGAATCCCGCCTCACCGA
>JBIKUM010000524.1:0-6932 GCA_044347585.1 Terrimicrobiaceae bacterium | reverse complement strand
GTGGCCTTGCATCAACACCACGCGGGTGGAGGCAACGTTGAGCGACAGGCGCAGTAGCGTCACCACCAGCAAGATGGTCGGGAAGGCCACCATATCTTTGAATGACTTCAGCTGGAGTGCCGTGAGTAGAATAATCATCGACAAGCCAATGTTGAATGTGAAAAACACATCCAGCGCTAGCGGCGGGAGCGGCAGCAACATGAGCCCCAGTACCAGCAACACCAGCAACGGAGCAGCGGTCTGAGCAAGTGGAATCTGGGACAAGGCCCCAGCAACGAATGCGCGCATTTGGCGAAGTGTAGATCGGACTAAACGAAAATCGGGAACTGCCCGTAACCCTGAATATGAATTCAGCTAAGTCTAGGATTGCACTACCGGCCCAGAGCCCTACTTTAGGGGGGGTGAGGCATGCATACGACGCTCAATTAATGTCGTACGCAGATTCGATGGATATCCGACTAATCCACTCGGCTGCTAATCATTTTTCCGAATCGCGCCGTAAACACTACATGGACGCAATTTCCACCACCAATACAAAACCCGCTAATCCTCTGGCAAGGACTGCGGGTTTGTATGCGAACAAAAATGGTCAGCAGAACGTTTTCTTAGGCCTTCTGGCTAACCAACAAACTAGACAAGTAATCAATGGTGCGAGCCAGGCGCAGAGCCTCTTCTCCAGGAATCTGCCTAACGGTCTCTTTGGACTGAGGGTCGACGACCTGAATAACCGCTTTACCGCTCGACGAATCCACGTGAATGCTCAGGTCTCGGCTCATCGAAGAAACGAAACTTTGAATCTTCGAGGCAGCAGCCTGAACAGTCTCTCTACTCACCATCGCAGACTCGTGAACACTAGGCACGCTAGAAGACCGAGCCTCTGTGACCATCTGCCCGGCAACTTCTGCAGCGCCGGATCGCTTACTCGTTGGTTCGGACTGCGCGGGCACCGGTTGCCTGTTAGCGACCTGAGCCAGTGCACTGTGCGAAGCCGAACTAATACTCGCTGTGCTACTCATGGTTTTCTCCCGAGGAACTTAGGGAAAACGCCTTCCAAATTACTTCAAAAGCGCCAAGATGACGTTAGGCTGGGCATTAGCTTGAGAGAGCATTGCTGTAGCCGCCTGCTGCAGGATCTGGGTCTTGGTCAATTGAGCAGTCTCGTTAGCGTAGTCAGTATCTACGACTCGGCTATTTGCAGAACTGAGGTTCTCGTAAAGAGCGGAAAGGTTAGCCAAGTTGTAGTTCAAACGGTTGACCTGTGCTCCGAACACGGCACGTGCGGAAGCAACCTCATCAATAGCCGAATCAATCTTGGTGGCCAATTCTTGGAAGTCTTGGGTTGCGGTAATTGCACCATTGCCGTCCTGATCAACAAAGGGGTCGGAGAACAAGTCCTCGATGGCTGCGCCTTGTGTGACATTCAGGGTTGCAACAGTCAACGCGTCAGTGGTGCCTTCACCGGTTTGGAACACCAGATTTTCAGGCTCGCCACCATCGCCTTGGGTGTTACCCAGAAGGCTGGTGCCGTTAAAACGCGTACGCTCGGAGATGGCTTCGATTTCTTTCTTCAAGCCGTCCATTTCCAGAGAAAGAAAGCCACGCTGGCCGGTGGAAAGTGCGGGGTTGCCGCCCTGGACCGACAGCTCTTTGAATCGCTGAAGCATGTTGGAGATTTCGCCCAATGCACCTTCGGCGGTTTGCAGCACGCCGATCGCATCGTTGGCGTTACGCATCGCCACCGAGGTGGAGTTAATACTTGCGGTGAGCTTTTGGGAAATGCCCATGCCAGCTGCATCGTCCTGCGCGCGGTTGATACGCATGCCAGACGACAAACGCTCGAAAGAAACTTGCAGTTTGTTTTGCGCCGTGCTCAGGTATTTTTGAGCCGAGATCGACGACATGTTGGTATTAAGTACTGATGCCATGTTAGTTCTCCAGTGAGCTTGGTTTATTCAGAGCGCTTGCCCTCTGCACTGGGTTACGGTTAGTTTTTGGGAAATGTTTAGGCCTTGCGTCAAAGATTTTTCTGCTTAGGTTATAAGTCGCTGATTTTTTTATTGTTTTTCTTGCAGTCGTACTGAAGGAGTTATGAAATGTCGATGCCCTCATCTGTGCTTAACACCAACATTGCCTCAATCATTGCGCAGCGCAATTTGGCGGGTGCTCAAGGTTCGCTGGCCGTATCGGTTGAGCGCTTATCATCGGGTCTGCGCATCAACCGAGCCAAAGATGACGCTGCAGGTATGGCTGTTGCGAGTGTGATTCAGTCGCAGCTCAAAATTGCATCGACAGCACATCGCAACATCAATGACGCCATGTCGATGATGCAAACGGCCGAGGGTGCGCTCCAAGAAGCTACCTCCATGTTGACCCGAATCAAAGAGCTTGCCACGCAAGGGGCAAATGACTCGATGTCCAAGGAGCAGTACTACTTCTTAATCCAAGAGATGCACCAACTCATGGAGGAGTTGCGCAACACGGCAAGTCGTACAACCTTTAACGGCAATAACTTGCTGGGCACCTTCTCCATGGATGTGGATGCTGATGATGGTAAGACGATTACTAACATCTCCGGCACACCGGGGCCAGGTATGGGCCAAAATGGCCCCTGGCAGTTCTTATCCGGTGCGGGGTCGGGTGACTTCGTAAAAATCGATCTCGTGCCGATTTTTGCAAGCTTTCAGGAGTCGATGGCCAACACAAGTGATAAGGGGTATGGCGAGGGCGCAATCAAAGTGGGTGCACTCAATGCGCTCTACACCCGCATTGCCTTCATGACAGATCCTGATACCGCGCCCAAGACGGGCACAGGCTACGATTACTTCTCGCTCAAGCCTAAGGATTGGGCTGAAGGGATGGCCAAACCTGAGGGGTTCTCAAATAGTACTGTGCCCATAGCCTCTGCTACGGACTCCACCACAGAGGCCAACAGTCTGTCGCTCAATGAGTTGGTCGATGAGGCGATCTTGCAAATCAACGCGCATCGCTCCTACTTTGGAGCCTTTTATGGCCGCCTTGAGCATAATGTCGCTAACCTAGCCGCACAGACTGAAAACCTAACGGCAGCGCTCAGCCGCGTGCAAGATACGGACTACGGTGCGGAAACGTCCTCGCTTACTCGGGTTCAAATTCTGCAACAAGCAGCCACAGCGATGCTGGCCCAGGCCAATGCCATGCCCAATGTGATTTTGGGCTTGCTCAAACAAAACTAAGTAAACGTCCATCGATCGGTATTAGGGGCGAGCGCCTGATGGATGCATCAGGCGCTTAACTTTTTTAGGGGGATCGCCGTTTGCCTTGATAAGGCGAAAATGCCTTGTCTACGCGAAGGATCGTTCGGGCATGTCCACCTCTTCAGTTTCAGGCTCTGGCACCGTGATTGATGTTCAAGGGATCGTGAACTCACTCATGCAGGTTGAGCAACGGCCGCTTGCTTCGATCAACGAGAAGATCAAGTCAGCCAATGTGTCTATATCGGCTCTATCGGAGCTCAAGTCCATGGTCGATACGGCGTATGCGGCCTCTTCGGCCGTTGAAGACCCGATCATGTTATCCGGTAAGACGATCTCAGTCTCAGACGCAGCGCTTGCCAAAGCCACCGTCACAAGCAATGCGGATGCGAGCCTAGGGTCGATTGTGGTCAAATCGGTGCGTCTTGCCGAAGCGCAAAAAACCAAGCTTGTGATTCCGGGGGCCGAGACCTCCTCGAGCACGCTCAATCCACCCGGCATTGGTAATTTGGTCATTGAAATCCCTCCCAACTCCACCTTGTTAGGTGACGACGAGTTAGCCTTCGGTTCAGGCCCCATTGAGTTCAATCTTGCCAATCAAAGCCTTGAAGATATTCGCGATGCGATCAATGGCGATGAGCGCTTAAAGGGCAAGGTGCGTGCCGACTTGGTGAATACCGGCGTTGGTACAGAGCCTTGGGTGATGGTGCTCACCGGATCAAAGACGGGCGCAAACGCTGGCTTTTCCACCACCTATATGGGAACAGCGATCACAACAAATTCCGGTGCCAATGGCCAGGTGATTCAGCCGCCCCTTGATGCGCTCGCTCAAGTCGGTGGGATTGCGGTGCAAAGTGAGACTAACGTGTTTGAAAACGCCATGCCTGGGGTGCGCATTGAACTGCTTAAGGCACGCACCATGAACGGAGTCGACGGTGGGAGCGATCTGAGTACCACGGTTTCGGTGGGCGACAATAAGGCTGCGATCACGGCCAAGGTGCAGGCGCTGGCCACAGCCTTTACGAACTTGGTCTTGAAGATCCGCGCGCTCACCAAATCAGGCACACCTGATGCCAAGGCCGCACCCCTTGCCTCTAATTCGGGTGTCTTAAGCCTCTCCTCAAGCGTGATGGCAGCCTACTCACAGGGCTTTCGCGTGAATGTGCCTGGCGTGTGGCAAGAAAATGACGGCACCTTGGTCGGGCGCACGGTCTATGAGGCAGGCGAGAGTTACACCCAACTGTCATGGGCGCATCTGGGCATGGAGCTTGGGCGCGATGGCACCATCACGGTGGACTCAAGCCGGCTTACCGCAGCGCTTGAGGGTAAGGTGGGGTTAGCGATTGCAGGCGGGTTTGGCTCCTCGTTAAAGACGGTGCTCAATAGCTTTAAGGGCATCTCAGGGTCGATGCAAAATGTGCTCGATAGCATGCGCACGAATGTGACCAACCTTCAAGGCGATCAGACGAAGACCCAAGCGCGCATTGACCGCTTGCGCAGCAGCTACTTAGCGAAATACGCAGCGCTCGATGCCAAGTTGGTTCAAATGCGTCAACAAAGCAGCAGCGTGCAGGCCTCACTAGCCGGCATCAGAGCGTAGCGCGATGCGTGCGGCAAGGGCCTACCAGAATGTGGATCGCCACACCGCTGTTATTTCAGGCAACACGGTCGATTTGGTGATCTTGCTCTACGAGAAGCTGTTGCAGCGTTTTCGCGAGGCCCGCAAAGCAATTGAGCTCAATGACATTTCTGCGCGCGGTGAGGCCACAAGCAAGGCCATTGAATTGATTGAAAAGGGCCTCATCGGGTGCCTTGACATGCGCCAAGGCGGCGCCATTGCCGAGCAACTCCGCCACCAATACAGCTTGTGGCTTAATCAGGTGCTGCGCTGCAATTTGACGGCCGACTTAGGCCTGCTTGAGAAGGTGGAGGCGGAGGTCAAAGACATCTTGTCTGCCTGGCAAGAGATCAAAAAGCAACCCCCAGCAATCAACCGTCTCTCCTAGGGTCCCCGCGCCCATGGCCATGTTGCCGCAAGCACGCTTGAGCGACGAGCGCCTTGCCATTGAAGGGTTTCGCGCGGCCTGCGAGCGTTTGCGCGCGCTTGAGCGTTCTGCGCAACCTCAGCCCGAGGCCCAGACAGTGCGCAACGAGGTGCTCACAGGTTACGTAACAAGCGTTGCCAACCAACACGAGGGCACGGCGGGCTTTTACTATTGGCGCGCCCTGCTAGGCCATGGGCTTGCCCGCCATAAGCAGGCCCATGCCGATATTGAGCGCAGCCTTGCGCTTGCGCCCAACACCGCAGCAGCCCATGCCTTAAAGGCTGAGATCCTCAAGGCGCAGGGTGCGTTTGAGGCAGCCTCAGCTGCCTATGAGTGGGCCATGGCGCTTAACCCCACGCAGCCTAATTGGCCCTATAACCTTGGCCTTTGCCTTGCTGAGGCAGGCCAAATCGATCGTGCAGCCAATGCGTATCGGCAGACCCTGGCCCTGAACCCTGAACATGTGCCAGCGCTCAATAACTTGGCCTTGCTCGCCCAAGGCTTTGGTGCCATGGGCGAGGCGCTTGCGCTGTGGGGGCGCGCAACGCGGCTTGCACCGCGCGATGTCGGGGTGCGGCTTAATTTGGCCCTTGCCTTGATGCAGTTGCAAGACTTTGGCCGTGCCGAGCCCGAGCTATTGGCCTGCCTTGCGGCCGACGCAAGCCACCCGCCGTGCTTGGCAGCGCTTGCAGGCCTATACGCCGCCACCAAGCGGCATGCTCGTGCGCTTTCGCTGTACCGCGATCTTGCCCGCCTTGACGATGAGCGCGCTGGGACGGGCCTGCCCTATGTGCGTGGTCACGCGCTCCACACAGCGCTGCAGCTTGCGCACTGGGAGGACTTTGAGCCAGGTCTTGCCGGTCTTTTGCAGGGCATCAAGGCAGGGCGCCCTGTGTGTACGCCCTTTGCGCTCTTAGCACTTTTGGATGACCCGGCGCTGCACTTAACGCTTGCCTCACACTACGCCCAACAATTTGAAGCCCAGGCGGGCGGCTTTGGCCCGGGCCGTGCGGCAAGAGGCAGTACGCTGCAAGCCCCTCCCGAGCGTGACACCCCAAGCCGTCAGGGCACGGTGAGCGCCACCTTGGCAGGCGAGGGGTGCTCGCCCAGCCCGATCGATGCACCAGCATTGCCCATCCGCATTGGCTACTTTTCCAGTGACTTTCACGAGCATGCGACGGCCTACTTAATGGCCGAGTTGATTGAAAAGCACGATCGGCGCCTCTTTGAGGTTTTTCTTTTCTCCTACGGTAAGTCCACCGATGACGCCATGCAGCGGCGTCTTGCTCAAAGCAAGGTGCATTGGGTTGACTGTGCGCAGCTTGCCGATGGACAAGTGGTCGCCTCAGCCCAGGCGCTTGGGGTGGAGGTGGCCATCGATCTGAAAGGCTATACCTTTGCGGCAAGGCCTGGGATTTTTGCCAGGCGCTGCGCCCCCATTCAAGTTTCCTACTTAGGCTACCCTGGCACCCTGGGCTCAGCGGCGATGGACTATGTGATTGCTGATCGCGTGGTGGTACCCGATGCGGCGGCGCGCGCGCACTTTCGCGAGGCGGTGATTCGGCTGCCCGTGTGCTATCAGGTCAACGATCAGTGCTGGGATGATAACGCTGAGGGTACGATGCCGCGTGAAGCGCTGGGGCTTGATGCGCAGGCT
>JBIKUM010000090.1:0-9245 GCA_044347585.1 Terrimicrobiaceae bacterium | reverse complement strand
AGGTGCGCCGCCAAGGTCATGTCCGAGGCATCGCTCCTCGTCAGAGCGATGGGCTTTTCGCAAAAAACGTGCTTCCCTGCGGTGAAGGCCTCAAGCGCGATGGTGCGGTGGAGGTCTGTCGGCAGGCAGATGTCCACGACCGAACATTCCACCTCCTCTATGGCGGATGCGAAACTGGAAAATACAGGAACGCCATCCAGCTGAGTCGCCCGCAGGGACTCGCCAAGATCCTCACCCCGTGGATCAACAACGCCTACAACACATGCGTCGGGTAGCAGGTGGTAAACATCGGCATGCTTCCTCCCCATAAAACCGAAACCGGTGAGCAAGATTCGTTGCATAGCCAAACATGTAACAAAAAAGATTTGTTACGTCAAGGGCTCTAATTTATAAATCATGCGGTGCCCCCGGGAGAAAATGTGGCAGCGAGTTTAAGGTGTTGCAGGGGCCCGTTAATCGCCATGCGCGCAGCCTCGCTCCCCATCAGGCGGAAATCGAACCCGGCGGAGGTCATCGAACGCTCGAGGGCAATCCGACTGCCCATGGTTGTGACGAGCCCAACCCGCCCAGGGACATCAATGCCAGCCTGGCGGAGAGCATCCAGCACTGCGACGGCGGCATTGTCCTCCGTGGCGACCAGAAGAGTTTTGCGCCGTTCTTTGCGCAATCCGGCTATCAAACCGGCGAGGGTGGGGGAGGAATCCAGCGTGAACACAGGTGCCTCTCCAAAAGGCTCTTTTATGGCCGCCTGCAGCGCATCGAGCATTTCCTCGGATGGCGGGTAGCCGCGGAAGGGAAAGAGTATGATGAGCTTGGCGAATTGGTTTTGCGCGGCATGGTTCGCGACCATCCGAGCAGCACTTTGCACGTCAGCAGAAACGCAACCAAGGAAGGGCAAGTTCGTGCTGCGATAGAGCACAACGCCCTGCTGGATGCGGTTCTTAAAGCGCGCCAAGACACGTTCCGGCCATAACTCGTCAAGAATGACTCCGCGGATTCTTTCGGAATGGACGAGAAGAAAATCCTCCATGGTCTGCCGGATCTCGTGATCGGATCCCGACAAAGCCTGAGCAGTTGGGTTGGTCTGCCGAAAAAGCACACGATCATGCACGAGCAGCATGGCCCGCTCAAGCTCTCCACACACATCATCCACCCCCAGCATGATTTCGCGACCCACTTGGGTCCAGTGTTCTAAGCGCCGGATCAGGCAGGCGAGCATGGCAGGTTTTTCTAAAAGTCGGCGGGCCTCCGGGAGAAAAAACCGACCGTTGGCTGCGCGCCAAAGCTGCCCGGAATCGCTTAACTCATTGAGGACCCGAAAAGCGCTGACATTGGAAATTCCATAGCTTTTTCCCAAGAAACGCGTGACGGGTAGGGCTTCAAGCAGAGGCCATCGGTTGTTGCGGCTGATCTCGATCAGACTTTCCCGGAGAGCGGTGACCCCGTTTCCCTGCATCTTTGGCTTCACTTGCGGCATAGGCCGCATGCTTCAAGCAAACCAAAGGGAATGTCAAATCCGCCCATTCCCCGTCTCAACCAGCTAGCTCAGAGCAAGGGCCTTGCGGCTGTTTACTGCTTCGATATTGGCCGCGACTTACGGGCAGAAAACATCCTGAGGGGATCTATTGAGAGCCCCGAGTGCTCACGATGGCAGCGAGGCTACATCGCCTTCTGCTGCCTACGGCTTTTCGTGCTTCTATAAAGCAATTTCAGAGTTGATTGGAAAATTTTACGACGCGGGAGGGGAGCACAGGCGTCCCGCCTGTGAGCTTCGGCGTGCTGTTTGGGTTCGATGAACGCGAGCAAATTGATCAGTCTCCACACGGCCGGGACGGCCATGCCCCCTTCTTGCGCGATGCAGAGTCCAATTTCAAAGAGACATTGGCATGACAGATCGAAAACTAAGAAAAATGATTTGCTTGAAAATTTAAATGGACAACGAGGGAATAGCGCTATAAAGCAAATGAAAAATTGCTTCAAAGCAGTTAGCCCTGCATGCAAGAAAAAAAAAGAACAACCCAACTTCTTAGGACACAGCCGCCGCCTGTCTGGAAATCAAGGACCCAGACCAAATACCGTGTGGTGGCCGAGGGGTTGCGGGAATCGATTGCCCAGTTGGCGCCGGGTGCCAAGCTGCCGCCGACACGCGAGCTGACCGGACAATTTGGCGTGACGATGCTCACGCTGCTCCGCGCCATGCGCGAACTCAGCGCGGAAGGTCTGGTGGTGGCCCGCCAAGGAGCGGGCTACTGGGTGGCGCCTCGGAAGCAGACGACGAATCCGGGCTTCGGATTTTCCGGCCAGCAAACGACCGAGCTGCGCTGCAAGGTTCAAAGCGGACTCCCGCACCAGATGGATTACTGGAAGGAAGCGGCCCAGGCCTTCGCGAAGGTTTATCCCGGCAGCGACATCACCTTCGTGCCGATGGATGGTGGCGCGCCACCGGATGTTTCCGACGCCGATTTGATCGAGATCAGCACCCTGCAATACCCTGAGATGCTGGAGAGCGAGGGGCTGCTAAAAGAACGGGGTGGCGAGTCGGGCCGGCCGCGCGTGTTTTTCGCTCCGCAACAGGCCCATCTCGGCTGCGCGTTTTACAATCCGGTTTTGCTCGAAAAGATCGGCGCGCCTGCCCCGGACTACGACGATTTCGAAGGCCAGATGCGTTGGCTTCTGGACTTGCAGGCGAAATGGAAAAACGCCACGGGAAAGACCTCGCCCTGCATCAATACCCACGAGACCTTCCTTATGCTGGGCGAGACGGGACGAAAGGCTCTGGTGGATTGGCTCAAGGACAGGGATGAAACTCTGCCGCCCGCGCTCGATGAGCGACTCAACCGCATCCACGCGATGTTGAGCTGCAGTGTAACGCCAAAAGACCATGACGAAGTGGTGGGAACCTATGTGCCCATGTTCAACAAAGGCCAGATTCCAGTAGTCTTCTCCCGCACCTCCGGCCTGCGCGATGTCTTTCATATTAATGGCTTCGACCCCGGCTGCCATCCGTGCTTCGACACCGATGACGAGATCGCCAGCGTCCAGACCGGATTTGTGGTCCGGCGCCACCACGGGCACGCCGCCGATGCTTTGCGCTTCGCCGAATTCCTCGCCAAACCGGAAATGCAACAACTGCTGCCGGAACACGGGATGGTGCCACTGCAGGCGGATCTCTTCACCGCTGGCGATGCGCCCTCGCTTTGGAAAAAAAGCCGCACCACCTGGTTTCACACAAAAGAGGAGAGAAGCATTTGGTATTCGATCATCGAGCCCGAGTGCTCACGGTGGCATCGGGGAGAAACCGACTTCGCCACCTTCCAAGCCGACTGCCGCCACCTCGCGCGCATGACCCTGTTTCAAGGATGAAAGCGCCAAATCACGGCAATCCCATCTCACCTACTACCCACCAATAAAACTCGATGACCAAAACCATCCACCTCATCGGCAACGCTCACCTCGATCCCGTTTGGCTCTGGGACCGACGCGAAGGGCTCAATGAAGGCATTACCACCGTCCGCACCATGCTCGACCTGATGGACGAGTTTCCCGAAATGACCTTAATCCGCGGCGAGTCGGCGATCTATCAGCATGTTGAGAAATACGACCCGGCCAGCTTTGCCCGCATCAAAAAGATGGTCAAAGCCGGGCGCTGGGATGTCGTGGGCGGCACTTACATTCAACCCGATACCAACCTCCCCGGTGCCGAGACACTCGTGCGTCAGTATGCCCACGGTCAGCGCTATTTCAAATCGCGCTTCGGCAAGGTGGTCACTGCTGGATGGCAGGCCGATTCGTTTGGCCACACGGCAGGTCTGCCGGAAATCCTCGCAGCAAGCGGCATCAACTTCTTCGCCTTCAGTCGGCCAAGCTACAAAGTCGTCACTCTCGCCGAGCATGCGTTCTGGTGGGTCGGTGATGGCGGTGCGCGGATTCTGGCGCAGCGCGCGCCGACGGTTGCGTATCAAAACGAACGCTACAACATGCTCGAGCTACTGGACGATGTGGTGAAAGTCCACGCCGCGAGCAGGCTGGAAAACATCCCGTGTTTCTATGGTCTCGGCAACCACGGCGGAGGGCCTTCGCGGCGTCACTTGCTGGAGATCCGTGAATGGGCGGCCAAACATCCCGAGGTGAAGGTCGTTCACTCGGGATTGCACAAACTCAATGACGCGCTGCGCAAGGAGATCGCCCGCAAGGGAGAGAATCTGATCCCAACTCACAAGGGCGAGCTCAACTACTGCCTGCGCGGTTGTTATTCTTCGGTGGCGAAATTCAAATTTCCCTACCGCCGCAGCGAGGCCTTGCTAACGCGCGCCGAGGCGACTGATGCGATCGTCGCCGCCTCACAAAAGCGTCCGGCCGCCGACCTCTCGAAGACCTGGGATGTAATGCTTTTCAATTCCTTCCACGATATTCTGCCCGGCTCGAGCATCGAGCGGGCGATGGACGATCAGATCGCCTCGCTCGGCGGCATCCTCCACGATGCGGCGGAGACGGAGTTCGATGCCCTCAACGCATTGGCCGCCGACATCGACACCACGCTCACGCGCAAGCCACCGAAGGATCATCCCTCGGCGGTGACCGCGCTCGTTTGGAATCCGCATCCTTTCCGCTACGACGGTCCGATCGAGTTGGAGACCGGTCTCGATTACCGTCCGCTTTTGGAAAATTACACCAACCGTGATGAGGAGGTGCCGATCGAAGTGCTGGGTGCCGATCGCAAGGCGGTTCCATTTCAGATCATTCGTAATGAGCACTCGAGTCTCAAAGAGTTTCCATGGCGCAAGCGTGTGGTCATGCCCGTGAGCCTTCCGGCCTTCGGTTGGAATGTCGTGGAGCTCGGATGGGTCGAGGGTGCCAAGCCGCTTGTCGTGAAAAACCCAGTGAAGGCCAAGCCTGGCTCGATCGCCAACGCACTTTGGCGCGTCGAGGCGAAGAAGGGTGACAGCGGCGTGCAATTCTTCCATCACGGCAAAAAGTTTTTCGCCGGCGATGGCTTGCAAGCCGTGCTCTTCGACGATCCATGGGGTTCGTGGGGCGGCATGCAGGAGGAGCCCGATTCCTTCCTACTCAAAAAGGTGCGCGAGCATTGGAAGATCACCGAAGTCGAGTTGCTCGAAGAAGGCCCCGAACGCGCCGCGCTCTGGGTGCGCTTCGCGGGCAAGAAATCCCGCATCGACCTCACCTTCCATGTATCGCGCGACCGCGATGCGGTCGATGTCTCGGCGCGGGTGCTGATGGATGATCGCTCGGCCCGACTCAAGTTGGTTTTCCCAGCAGGCGATCAGGTGGACTACGAAGTTCCCGCAAGCGTGGTGCGTCGCGGTCCCGCTGGAGAAGTTCCAGGAGCCCGTTGGGCGCGGGTTCATGGCAAGAACGGCGGCATGGGATTTGCCAGTGACGCCCTGTATAATTTCGACAGCGAGAAAGGCAAATTCCGCGCCACGGTCGCGCGCGCATCGCGCTACGCCAATGATGTGGAGACGCCCGCCACCACCGAGCTCTGGCGTCCGGCAGTCGATTGCGGGGAACTGAAATTCCGCTTCCTCGTCACCGATGCCAAAGCCGATCTGCCGCGACTCGCCGCCGAACTCGAACAGCCGCCCGTGGTGCTCACGGTGCCGCCGAGTAAGGGTAAACAAAAACGCACAGGTTCATTGATGGAACTCACACCTTCATCGGTGAGACTCTTAGCGCTCAAGCGGGCCGAGGATGGGCGCGGCTTTATCCTGCGCGCACAAGCTGCTCCGGGCAAAGCAGTGAAAGTCACCGTGCTCTGTCTCGGCAAGAAGATCCAACTCGGCGCATTGAACGGCGGCGAGATCGCGACCTGGAAACTGCAAGAATCGAAGACCGGATGGAAGGCCGTGCGTTTGAAATTGCCTGAATAACGAGAAGTGAGATTTCCCGCATGACCAAAACTGAAAAACACGCACAAGCGCTATCCCGTCGCAAAATCACCCATGAATAAAACCCTCGAAAAACTTCAGGCCAAGTCCCCGGTCACCATCGTCGCCGTCGGCGACTCGAACAATGTGATCTGCGGCCACACCAAGGGTCGCTTCAACTGGTTTCACCACTTGCACCTCGGCCTCTGCGAGACTTTCGGCGACGGCTTCATCTACATGATCAACTCCGCCGTCTGCGGCAACACGGTCACCAAGGAACTCACGCGCATGGAACAGGACATCCTGCGCTTCAAGCCCGATCTGGTGATCGCCTCCTTCGGCATCAATGACCAGGGCATGGGTCTCGGTCGAATAGATGAGTTCCGTGAGAACTACCGCGCGTTCATCAATCAAGTCCAAGGGGAGGGGACTGAACTGCTGCTGCGCACTCCCGCACCCAAGGTCTTCGGCTATGGTTACGGCGATGCCTTGCCGCCGGGAGCCAAGCAGGGCGAACCGTGGGCGGGCGAAGGCGGCGTGATCGGCGCCTTCAGCGATGCCATCGTCGAGCTTGGGCGCGAATCCGGCAGCGTCGTCTGCGATCACTATACCGCATGGATGAAACAGGAGTTTCCCGCAGTGCAGCCGACCCACAGCTATCAGGGGATTTTCTGCCGCTACGCCGACACCCTGCACCTCAATGCGCAGGGCCATCTCGCGATGTTCCGCGAACTGGCCCCGCACTTCGGGATCCCGAAACAATTCACCTACGAAGAAACGATCTGACGCCGGCGTCGATTCGATCCAAACCCTCCATGACTACAATCGATCTCACCGGCCCGTGGCAGTTGTCACACCATACCGGCACCACCATGCCGGTCTTTACGAGGGAAACCTCGTGGGTGGTTTCCGTTCCCGGCGAAGTTCATGTCCAGCTTCATGAACTCGGAGTCATTCCCGATCCCATGGTTGAGAAGAACTTCATCGGACTTATTCCGATGGAGAAGAACCATTGGTGGTATTGCAGGAAGTTCACCTGGACGCCTGAAACGGATCAACCGGTATTCCTTGTGTTCGAGGGGATCGATGTCCGCTCGGAAGTTTTCCTCAATGGCGAGAAACTCGGGAATTTCGAGGGGATGTTTGCCGGGCCGGAATACGAGGTGACGAGCCGATTGTTGGCGGGAGAGAACGAGATCGTTGTCCACATCCTCCCCGCAGAGACCGATCCCGATGCGGCGCTGGCGGCCTTCCAGAAGGGTCATAGCTATGACCAGGATTTCAAAAGCTGTTCCCGCTATCTCAAGCCCTCCCAATTGATGGCCGGCAACTACTTTGTCCGTCTTGTCACCGCCGGGATCTGGCTCCCGGTGCGACTGGAAGTCCGCGCGCCGGAGGCGTTGAGCGATTGTTGGGTGGAAACGATAGAGGCCGATGCCTCCTCTGCAACCATACGGGTGAGCTGGGCGCGGTGGGGCGGAACCCATGGGCCCCGACCGAAACTCACCGTCACGGGGCCGGACGGTCGCGTTTTGGAGCCGGAGATCACCGATGATGGGGAGAATGCCACGCGGGTCAGGCTGGCGAACCCGGATCTATGGTATCCCAACGGGCATGGGGAACAGCCTCTCTACCAATTCCGCCTTGCCTGCCCGCAATCCGGCTCCGCCATGGAACGCAGAATCGGCATCCGCACCATCGCCTGGCGGCGAAACTCCGGCACGGCCCATGAGCTCACGCTGGTGGTAAATGGTCTTCCGGTCTATTTGCGCGGAGCCAACCACCCCGGGCTGGATAAAATGCTCCGACTGCGAAGCGAGAGTTATCGGTGGCATATCCGACTCCTCAAGGATGGCAATTTCAACTCCCTAAGGTTTTGGAGCGGATACGCCCGGGAGGATCGTAAGTTCTACGATCTTTGCGACGAACATGGAATCGTCCTCCTTCACGATCTGCCGGTCTGCAATGTGATCGACGCCACAAAGGTTGATCACGATATCTACCGCCTTCAAATAAGCCGATTGGTGCGCGACCTGCGCTCGCACACCTGCCTGGTGGCATGGATGGGAGGCAACGAGTTGCTCAATGCCGAAGTGCGAGGGCATCCGCTATGGGATCTCTGCGAGATCGGGCGTGGCATCCTCGATGACCTCGATCCGCGCAAGCGCTACTTTTACAGCTCCTACTCGCTAAGCGACGGGCTTACCGACGAATACGATCATTTCGGCTATCATACCGAAGGTGCTTCCTCGCTTCAAAACTCCCTCGATGGCGACCCTAAGCTCGGTGTTGAGTTCTGGGGCGGCAACCACTCCTTCCTCGTTGGTCAGTCGATGAGGCAGATTGAGCGCTTCCTGCCTGAGGCTTCCTCGCTCTGGCCTCCTCCCGCGCACATCCACTTTCACCGGATCAACAACGCCCCCTGGAACCAACGCTTCAACAAGGGCTTCACGGGGGTAGAAAAACCTGACCCGCTCACCGCGGCCCCCTTCCGTTCATGGGAGGAGCTGATGTATTTCACCCGCGTCTATGCCGGATTCGCCCTCTTTGCGATGATAGGCACCTGGCGCAGCCGTCTCTTTTACAATTCCGGGTCCTTCCCGTGGTGCTGGCACGACCAGTGCGTTTCCCTCGGCTCCGGACTGGTGGACGGTTATGGCGCGCCCAAGGCACTTTATTACTTCGTGCGCCGCGCCTTTGCGCCGGTCTCGATCGTGATGAAATTCAAAGCGCGCCGATTCGATGTGCGGGACCGCCTGCGGAGCTGGGTGAGGGTCATCAACGAGAGCGGCACGCCTTTGAGCGGCTACCGCCCCGAGTTGCGGCTTTACGATTCGAGCCTCCGCGAACTCTTCCGAGTCACTGCGGACGAGCCCTACGGCATGAAGATAGCCGCCGACGGAAGGGAAATTCGCACCCGTATGAGCAACCAAGATGTGGCAAGCGGCTCCGCGGAGGAGGTTTTCGATCTCAACGGCATCGGCTACCTGTTTCCTCTCTACCACCTGCTCGGCCATCCGAGCGTGGAGACGGATGAGGTGCAGGCACCCGATGAGAGCTTCTTCTCGGTCTTGCTCACGCTCAGGGACGCAAACGGGGAGGTAATTTCCCAGAACTACTATCCGTTCAACTTCGACTGGCATCGCTCCGAGGCGATGGAGCGCTTGCCTCAGTGCGATTTGCGCATCAAGACAATCGCACAAGACGAACGCGGTGCCCTCATCGAGATCGAAAATCTCTCCGAAGTGCCGGCGATCTGGGCGGGACTCGAATGCCTGAATTACCGCGAGGAGGAGTATTTCCTAAGCGACAACTATTTTGCCCTCGCGCCCGGCGAGTCCATCCGGGTAGTGCTCACCC
>JBIKUM010000416.1:0-9319 GCA_044347585.1 Terrimicrobiaceae bacterium | reverse complement strand
CTAAGGTGCTGCTCCGGGGTGGCAAAGTCGCCCGGCAGGCCGTTGCGACCGTTGAAGAGGATGTGCGGCTGGATCTCACGGACCATGGCGTTCATCTTTTCCGCCTGACATCCCTCGGCGTTGAACGGCCACCAGCCGTCATACCAGAGGATGTCGATCGGGTTGTAGCGGGTCACCAGCTCGCGGATGCGGGCGTGCGTGGCGGCGATGAATTTCTCGTAAGCGGCGGGATCCTCCAGCGCGGCGACCGAGTCGGGCTGGTCATACCAGTTGTTGAGACTGTGGTAGAGGCCGACCTTGAGCCCGTGCTTGCGGGCGGCGGCGATGATCTCGGCGACCAGATCGCGCCCAGCGGCACCGCTGTTGCCGATGTGGAAATCGGAGAGTTCGGTCGGATAAAGACGGAACCCCTCGTGATGCATCGTCGTGAGCACGACATATCGCATGCCGGCACCTACCGCCATGCGGCAGAGTCTGTCGGCGTCGAAATCCTTCGCAGTGAAGCGGGCGGCGAGTTGTTTGTATTCTTCACGCGGGATTTCCTCGCGGTTCCAGACCCACTCGCCCCGTTCCAGCAGCGAGTAGAGGCCGTAGTGGATGAAGAGCCCGTAGCGGGCTTCAGCGAACCAGGTGTTTGTCATCTCAGGATTGTGGTGCGAGGAGTTGGTGCCTCTCCGCCGTATCCAGCCAGGCATCGGCGATCAGTTGGAAACCGGCATGGGTGGCATGGATGCCGTCGTAGGCCCAATAGGCCGCCGGAGCGTGTGTGAGAGCTTTGTCGAAGAGGCTCTGCAACGGAATGAGCGGAGCGTCGAATTCATGAGCGATCACAGCGATTCCCTCCTGGATCGGCCTGAGAGCCGCTTTCCACGCTGCCGTGACCTCTCCAGCTTCGATCAGAAAAGGCTCCATCAACAAAAAACGAATTTTTGGATTCTGCGCGCGCATTTGCTCAAGCATACGACGATAGGAGGCGAGCACTTCGGCATCCGGGATGTCCTTGGATCCGCTCTGATGGCGGATGATGTTGTTCACACCGATCAGCAGCGAGAGCAGATCGGGACGGAGGTCGAGGGAATCGGACTGCCAGCGTTTTTCCAGATCCTGCACCGCATGCCCGCTGATGCCCCTGTTGATGAATTCAAAACGGCGCTCCGGATGCCGCAACCCGAGGCGTGCGGCAACAAGAAACGCGTAACCGTTGCCGAGTTGGAACGCCGGGTTGATCTCCTCCGGCTTGCGGAAGGCGTCGGTGATCGAGTCGCCTTGGAACAGGATTTTCATGGGTTTGTGAAGGCTTTCATTTAAGGGCGTAGCTCTAATGTGGTCCAAATGTATCCTCCGCGCTTCATTGTGCGTCTTGTCATCTGCTTCTCACCTCCGCGCTATTTACAGATCCCCGCAGGTATTTTTGCATGCCGCTTGTGGTCAGGTCTGCTGCGGCTGAAGTGTCGCCCTTGAGGTGTATATTGAAGAACATCAAGGTAGCAGCCCTCGTAATAAGCTGAACATCCTCACGGTTGGCGGATTGGATGCCCTGCTGTTTTGCCCCTGTAGAGTCGGTAAAGTCCAAATGGTGTGCATTGGCCAGCCATACAAATTTGTTTTGCCCCTTTGCTTCGGGCCAAAGGGCGAAAGCCTTGTATCGGTTCATCGGTGGAAGGCCGCCCTGCTGCTTATCTTCCGTGCCAGAAATGCCCATGAGTGGCAGACTGAGGGAAGCGAAGCTTTCCGCGATGAAGAAGGGTTCGTCAGCGCCTTGGGGAGATAGTGCGACACCGCAAGTGACACGGGCATCTCTCAGGCTTGGGCCAAGTCCTTTGCCCGGCTCGACGGTCGGTTCGAGCCAGTTCAGGGCGGGGCGCATCCCACAGAGGACCATCGTCGTGTAAGCGCCAAAGGAGTGTCCCAGAACCCCGACATGCTTTGTGTCCAGGCGGCCCCGCAAATCCGCGTTCGACACATTCCACTCCGTGGCGCGGTCAATTGCAAAGCTCACATCTCTTGGTCTCCCCAGAACCTCGTTAGCATCTCTGATCATCTTATTAAGATTGTGCATCAAACGGATCCCGCTCTTCAAACGGTCGGTATTGCTGCCCACATGTTCCAAACACAACACCGCATAGCCATGCGACGCCAAGTGCTGAGCCTGTGCATAGTGCGTATCCCAATTACCTCCAGCACCATGCGAGACAATAATGATTGGGAACGGCCCACCAGTGGCAGGGATATGGACTTTGATTGGAATGCGCCGTTCCGTGACAGCAAGCGTATTCGCATGCCGAGGGAAGAGGCGGGTTCGTGCGGCTGCTGGCTCACCGCCGGATCGATTGACTATGATTGGAATGCGCCGTTCCGTGACAGCAAGCGTATTCGCATGCCGAGGGAAGAGGCGGGTTCGTGCGGCTGCCGGCTCACCGCCGGATCGATTGACAGCTACGAGGTTCGGAAACTCCAGCGTCGCCACCATCAGCGGTCCGCGAACCGAGAAATCAGTGACAGTCTTCACTTTCATGTCTGCGGCAATAACAGGAATCCCAAAAATCAGAATCATGCATCCAAGGATAGCTGCAGCCGGAAGCGAGAGTTTCCAACTGCCGCAGCACCGGCTATCGAATTCTTTCCGGCGTCCTGTGGATTTAGGATAAGCGGGCTGTGTGTTCATGCGGGGTCTTTGATCTCTTAAGGCAGAGTTCATTATTGTGGTCAATGGGCGATGTCCGAGGGGCAAGGGTCGTAGTGCGGGTGCGGGGCTTTCGGGATGCGGAGTCCGCCGGTCTGATAAACCACGGGCGGGCCGTCGCATTCGATCTTCAGCGCGGGCCAGAGGCCGGTCTCGTCGGTTGCGGGGACATTGGTGATCTGAACGCGCGTGGCGCTCTGGGTGAAGGGCAGAGCCTCTCCGTTGTCGAGGCGGCTCACGGAGAGGACCTTGTTTTGCAGGCCGCCGAGGGTCGCCTTGTCGCGGGGTGAGCGACGCAGCAGCCAGAAGAGAGAGTTTCCCTTCACCGTCATCGGGCCGTGGAAGTTCCAATCACCGCGATGGTCTCCGCGTTCCTGCAGGCTGAATGTGAAGAGTTCGGTGCCGTAGATCGCCTCGCTGTTTTTACGAAGCCACTCGCCGACGCGGTGCAGGACGCGCACGCAGGGCTCGGGCACGATGCCATCCGGCGTGGGGCCGACATTGAAGAGGAGATTGCCGTTCCCCTGGGCGCAGCGGGTGAGCATGTCGAGAACCTGCGACTCACTTTTCCATTCGTGATCGCCGGCATGGAAGCTCCAGCTCTCGTTCATAGTCACGCAGGCCTCCCACGGACGCCACGGATTGGGCGCGCTGAGATGCTGCTCGGGCGTGGCAAAGTCGCCTGGCAGGCCGTTGCGGCCGTTGAAGAGGATGTGCGGCTGGATCTCTCGGACCATGGCGTTCATCTTTTCCGCCTGCCAGCCCCCGGCGTTGAACGGCCACCAGCCGTCATACCAGAGGATATCGATCGGGTTGTAGCGGGTCACCAGCTCGCGGATGCGGGCGTGCGTGGCGGCGATGAATTTTTCGTAGGCAGCGGAATCCTCCAGCGCGGCGACCGAGTCGGGCTGGTCATACCAGTTGTTGAGACTGTGGTAGAGGCCGACCTTGAGCCCGTGCTTGCGGGCGGCGGCGATGATCTCGGCGACCAGATCGCGTCCGGCCGCACCGCTATTGCCGATGTGGAAATCCGAGAGTTCGGTCGGGTAAAGCCGGAACCCCTCGTGGTGCATCGTCGTGAGCACGACATAGCGCATGCCGGCATCCACCGCCATGCGACAGAGCCTGTCGGCGTCGAAATCCTTCGCGGTGAACCGGGCGGCGAGTTGCTTGTATTCCTCCAGCGGGATTTCCTCGCGGTTCCAGACCCACTCGCCCCGTTCCAGCAGCGAGTAGAGACCGTAGTGGATGAAGAGCCCGTAGCGGGCTTCGGTGAACCAGTCGGTTGAGGCAGTCATTTTCATAAAATCAGCGCGCGCAAACTCAGCGATGTTTCTCGCTAACGGAGTCGATTTGCAAATTCCGGACACGCTGCCAGCGTAGTGCAGGGCGGGCGTCGAGAGCGATCGTGCGAAAGACGATGTTCGAGAGTTTCACATCCTCGGCGTCCCTCAAAAACAGGGCGTAGGAAGGGAGCATGCCGAAGGCATCGCAGGAGGGATAGGAATCGCGATTGAAATCCACGCTTGATTCGGCGAGGGCGTCGTCCCCTCTCCCTTCGAACTCGAGGTCGCAATTCTCGATGCGGACTCCGCGCACAGGCTCCTCGGGCAGGCCCATGATGTATCCGCCGCGCGGTCCGGCCCGCCGCGCGGAGACATGGGATATCGACAGGTTGCGGGCGAACTGGACGGGGATTTCCTCCTTTTCACCGGACGCGACACGCCCGCGATCCCCGAGCTTGATGAAGAACGGGACGCGGACCTGATCCATCTGAACATGGCTGATGGAGATGTTTTCCAGGATGCCGCCGTCCACGCAGCCGATCGCGATCCCGCAGGCGCCGCGCCAGTCGCCCCCTTGCGTGCCTTTTTCGGTCTCCTCGACGCGGCTTGGCACCATCTGCAGATTCGACACGGTGATGTTGCGGAAGCCGCCGTTGGACTCGGTGCCGGTCTTGAAGTGGTTGCAATGCGTGCGCGTGAGGCAGTTGGTGACAACCACATTCTCCGTGGGGCAGTCGGCGCCGGATTTCAGGCAGATGGCATCGTCGTGGGAATCGATCACGCAGTTGCTCACCACCACATCGGAGCAGGAATCAATGTCGCACCCGTCGTTGTTGCAAAAACCATCATGATTGAAAACATCGAGTCCCCGCAGGCGCACCTTCACGCATTTGAGGTAGTGCTGCATCCAAAAGCCCGAATTGCGCAAGCGAAGTCCCTCGACCACCACATCCTCGCATTCCATGAAGAGGATGTTCCTGGGCACCGCTGTCCAGAGGTCCCCCGGCCTCATCACCAGCAAGCCCCCCTGCCCGTCGACGGTGCCGGCGCCGCTCAGGCGGATGCGTTTGGCCTTGTGGGCGAAGAGGAGGGCTCTCACGCCGTTGCGGCCCTCGTAGAACGGCACGGGGGAGGGATTGTAATGCGTGTAATCGGCGATGTCGGGATTCCCCAGCAGGACGGCCCCGGCCTCGAAGTGGAGATGGATGTCGTCGCGCAGTTCCAATCCGCCGGAGAGGTAGCGCCCTGCGGGAAAAACAAGGGTGCCGCCACCCGCGCTGGCGCAGTTGTCGATAAGTGCCTGGATGGCCCGGGTGTTCGCGGTGGCGCCGTCGGGCACGACGCCGTATTCGAGGACATTGATCATGGGATTGGGTTCAGCGAAGGAGACTGTGGGTTTCGGCGGCCTGGAGCCAGGCATCAGCAATGAGGCGGGCGCCGGCGTGTGTAGGATGGATTCCGTCGTAGGCCCAGTAGGCGGCAGGGGCCCGTCGGCAGGCGTCATCGAAAATCTTCTGAAGCGAAACAAGCGGCAAACCGCGTTCTTCAGCAATGCGGGCGATTGCTTGGCGGCTGCGGGAGAGATGCTCCCTCCAGTAGGGAGTGACCACATCCACCTCGAGCAGGAAAGGCTCGAGAAGAAGAATTTTCGTCTCCGGCTTGCGTTCCAGAATGGAATCCAGGAGCCAGGCGTAGTTTTCCTGAAACTGCGCAAAGGCCTCGGCGTCCCTGCGGGCCTTATCCTCCACAGACAGACTCGCGTCGGCGTGGATGTATTTGCAGAAATTCAGGGTTTCGTTCACTCCGGCCAGCAGGGACAGGAGGTCGGGGGCGATCTGCAGGGCATCCGCCTCCCAGCGCGCAGCGAGGTCGGCGATCTTGTGTCCGCTGACACCACGGTTCACGAACTCCCAGCCTTGGTCCGGGCGTGTGGCTCCGAGGTGCGAGGCCACGAGAAAGGCGTAGCCGTTGCCGAGTTGATAGGCGGGATTGATTTCCTCCGGCTTGCGGAAGGCGTCGGTGATCGAGTCACCTTGGAATAGGATTTTCATGATTTTATTTTGAGAATGGATTTTGACTACAGACGGCGGCGGATTGGCATTTTTTCATTTTATGGCCGGTAAACCTGCAGGCCGCCGTTGACGGGGTCGACTTGGATGGTGGCGAAGTTGGCTGGGGCTGTGGTGTTGGATGCGTTTCGCTGGAGGACGACGGTGGCAAAGCAGTTGCTTGGCATGGTGAGAGGATCTCCATCCAAACTCCCGCGAGGCCGGAAGGTGCATTGCTTATAGAGGTAGGAGGTTCCGAGTTCCGGAAGGGAGGGGTCTTTCGCGCTGCTGGCAGTGGACTCGGTAAGGCTCATGAGGGAGCTGAGGGCTGTATCGCTGGCGATGGCTGTCTGCATGGGCAGTGTGGTGAGGCGAGACACGGGTGTGGCGTTGTTTGCGGAATCCAAGGTGACCAGTTGGATGCGGTCGTAGGGGGAGGAGGTGTCTTTTCGGATGAAGCGCAGGGTGATGTTTTTGTTTTCGGCGCTGGCTTTCTGCCTGGCCAGGGTGAATTGATTGACAACCAATGCAGCAGCCTGAGTGAGGCGGCCATTTTCCAGCACGCTGTTGAGAGCGGGAACGGTGGCCGAGATCAAGAGGCCGATGATGGCGACCACCACTAAAAGCTCGATCAAAGAAAAAGCGGAAAAAGTATTCAGTGTTCGGTTTTCAGGCCAGAACGGGCGCTGCGCGGTTGGAGGGGAAGTAACCACGGATATCTCGGATTGGCACGGATGATCCCATTCAGGTGGGATTGGCAGAAAAAAAGCAAAAATCTAACAAGCCTGCTTGCAGAGTTTTTGTTTTTTCTCTGCCCCATTCGCGTCGCGAATGCATCCGTAACGTTTAGTTCTCCTCTGTGTTCTCTGCGTCCTGTGTGGTTAAATAAAATTCTTTCGAGCAACATGATAAAACTCGTTTACGGATTAAACCGCCTCGTTCCGAGCACGCGGAATTTGTAGTAGGGACCCACGGGTTGGGTGCCGGAGAGGAAATTCGGCGCCCCACCGGCTGTAAAACGTGCGTCATTGGGATCCACATAGCGCTCGATCGTATAGGCTCCCCGCCACTCGGAGAGGACCTTGCCTTTTCCTTCCTGCCAACCTGTCGCGCCTGCTCCAGGAGCCAGGGCTTGGGCTGTGACATGGACGGAGTAGCTGTTCGACTTCGTTGTGAGTCGCGGCAGGAGGTGCGCATATGGGCGCTCGCGGGAGTTGTCGCCGGTGGAAGGATTCGCGGCCCAGAAGGTGGAAAGGCTCGCGCTGCTCGCAATGGAATCCGGCACGAGATCGAGCCCGCAGATCTCGGCTGCGGTTAAAAAGACACGGCGTCCGGCACCATCGGCGCCGCTGTAGCGGTTGTTGAAGCCGAGGAGGGTTTGGTCGATGTTAAGCGGGTATCTGGTCTGCGCGGTGATGGGGTCTGCCTGGGTGACAACATTAGCTTGCGAGGTGGATCTGATCGATCCGGATCCTGCTGTGATTTTTGGGATGGCCGTGAGGCGCGTGGAAGCCAACACGGCCCGCAACGCGGTGTCACGAGTCAGGTAACCGGAAAAGGGAACCACCTGCGCGTTCATATTGATCTTGCCAGCCGTTGAGAACGGCTCGCTGATCGCGTAGGGCTCGACCACCGGCATGTGAAAGAAATCGAGCAGAAACATGTCTGGAGGGTTCGTCGCGCCGAAGTGGCTGGCGCCTCCCATGTGCCAGGTTTTGGCCGGGCGGAAAAGGAGCGTCCTCCAGGTGCCTGTGGGGATGTTTCCAAAGATGGCGGCCGAGGGAATCTGCCGGTTGGGGGAAAAAACTCCCTGGGATGCAGCTTTGACAATGCCAATGTAGAAATAGGAATAGTTCCATCCGCTTCCACTTGACACCTCTTCGCCTTCATCCGCCTTTGGGGAATAGGATCCATCCGGGAGGATGCCGAGGCCGTTGTCCCAATCTCCCGGAGGATAGTCGTTTTCAATCACGACATTCTTCGGGATGAGCGGTTGGCCGTGCTTGTCATAAGAGGGAGCGCCGGAATAGAGCTTGCCGAATCGGGCCGATAGTCCGGAATCGGGGACATAATCCGAGTATAAACAGGCATAGTTTTGAGTCCCATAGTCCGGATTAGGCGCGAAGTCATTTGTTGTCAGTGTGTTTTTTAGCACCAGGCTTCTGTAGTCCGCCGTTCTGCTGTTCACGCTCAAAATTCTTTCTTGGGGAATTCTTTCTTGGGGAATTGTTTCTTGGGGAATTGTTTCTTGGGGAAGCACTTTAAAAAGGCCTGCTGGCATGCCACTGCCGGGATATGTAGATTGAAATCTGTCACCCAAGGTCCATGTAGAATTTCCGATGGCCGGCACTGGAACGGCGGGAGCATCCGGGAAGTTCAGCGTGCATTCCTGGTATTCCTTCGCGGCCGTGGCAGGGGAGTAGAGCTTGATGGTGAGGTTGCCACCCGTGAATTTGAAGGTGGTGTTTGAAGTAAAATGTGTCGCGTTGATGGTATTGGCCGGCGGCATGGTAAATGTCTGGTTACCATAGAGCGTGATATTCGCATCGACCCCACCCCACAATCGTTTCTGGGACCTGTTAATATCCGTATCGATATCTGTTTGACTCCAGTTGCCGGAACTAAAAATAGGCTCACCATTGACTTTAAAACTTTCCAGGCCCGAGACCTCCATTCGCATGTTTCTGCCAGGCGAGACCGGCCCGGCCGTGGGCCAGTAAAGCCAATACGCAAGCATGCAATTTGCACTGACGGTGCCATTTCCGCCAGTGCTGTTGGTGGAGCTGAAGATGACATTAACCTCGTGAACGGTGGGAACCCTGCCTGCGGCGAACGTTTCATTGGGTCCGGGGGACGGAGCGACATAGCCGGGAAAGGCAGCGGTGTATTTCTTCGAGCTCGTCGCGTCGTAGAGGTTGGAAAGGCGGATCGCGTCAAGGAAGGAAGTAATGATCTGGTCGCACTTGATCGGTTGCGCGGCGTATTTGGACTGAAAATTCCCGCCGATTCCGGGAATGGTGCGGCCGGTGAGTTTCTGCAGATACTGGTGGAGGGAGACATTTGAAGGGATGGTAAAATCGGTGGTGGCGTTGCCGGAGGTGCGAACAAAGTAAAAGGGCTGGGCGCTGGTGCCTGAGCCGATGGTCGAGCAGAAGGCGATCAGCTGGTCGAGGGGAGTGCGGTTGCTTGAATTCTGGTCCTCGGGCCAGATGGTAACGCGCGGGGTGTCGAAAAGAGTTGTCTCCGGAGCGCGGCTATTGGCTGTGAGCAGGAAGCGGCGCTGCTGGAGCGTCGCCGAGCTG
>JBIKUM010000089.1:0-9320 GCA_044347585.1 Terrimicrobiaceae bacterium | reverse complement strand
GTGCTCCCTGGATTTCGTAGATGGAATGCGGAATCTCGGGGTCGCGGATGTAGGCCTCGTAGGCTGCGTCGAAGAGGATGATCGCGTCATTCGCGAGTGCGTATTCGACCCAAGCCGTGAGCTGGGCGCGCGTGGCGGTGGCGCCTGTGGGGTTGTTCGGGTAGCAGAGGTAAATGAGGTCCACTTTTTCCTTCGGAATCTCGGGCACGAAACCGTTCTCTGCATTGCACGGCAGATAGACCAAACCGCTGTAGAGGCCGTTCTCATCGGCCTCGCCAGTGTGTCCAGCCATGACATTGGTATCCACATAGACGGGATAAACAGGGTCCATCACGGCGATGCGATTGTTGTCACCAAAGATATCCAGGATGTTTCCGCAGTCGCATTTGGATCCATCGGAAACAAAAATCTCGTCATCCGCGACCTCAAGCCCGCGCGAGCGGTAGTCGTTTTCAGCGATGGCGTGCCTGAGAAACTCATAGCCCTGCTCGGGGCCGTATCCACGGAAGCTGCCGCGTTCGCCCATTTCATCGACAGCCTTGTGCATGGCCTCGCGAACGGCTGAGGGCAGAGGCTCGGTGACATCGCCGATGCCACAACGAATGAGGCGGGCCGCACCTTCGGGATTGGCGTCGGTGAAGGCTTTGACGCGGCGATTGATTTCGGGAAAAAGGTAACCCGCTTTGAGTTTGAGGTAGTTTGAATTGAGGTGAGCCATGGTGAAAGCGGAGGACTTAAACAAAAACGCCCGACCGTTTCCAGTCGGGCGTTTGAATTTATGAAGGATCGTTGATCAGGCGTTGGCGAAGTTTTTCTCCACTGCGGACCAGTTGATCGTATTCCACCAGGCTTTGAGATAATCGGCGCGGCGGTTTTGGTAGTTCAAGTAGTAGGCGTGTTCCCAGACATCGCAGCCGAGGATCGGTGTGCCAGTGCAATCGGCGACGCCGGTCATGAGCGGATTGTCTTGATTAGGCGTCGAGCAGATGGCGACCGACTTATCGGCTTTCACGCAGAGCCACACCCAACCGCTGCCGAAGCGGGCGAGACCGGCGGCTTCGAATTTGGCTTTGAAATCATCGAAGCTTCCGAATGCGGCGTTGATGGCATCGGCGAGTGCGCCAGATGGAGCGCCACCTGCGGATGGTCCCATGAGATTCCAAAAAAAGGTGTGGTTCCAGTGTCCACCGCCGTTGTTGCGCACTGCTCCACGGATTGCCTCCGGCACGGCAGCGAGATTACCGATGAGTTCTTCGAGGGACTTCGAAGCCAGCTCCGGAGCGCTCTCGAGAGCCTTGTTGAGGTTTGCAACATAGGTCGCGTGGTGTTTGCCGTGATGGATCTCCATCGTGCGGGCGTCGATATTGGGTTCAAGTGCCGTGGCGGCGTAGGGAAGAGAAGCGAGTTCGAATGGCATAGTTTTTTTGAATTAGGAGCCGCCAAAATAGCCACGACGGCGAGACATTCAAGCGGGTTGTTGCACCCATCGGTTGACTCCGCCAAACAGGGCGACTAAAACCAGCGTTCTTGTGAGACCCATTTTAGAAAAACTCGAGCAAATCTATCACCGTCCCCTCTTTGATCTGATCCAGGAAAGCCGCCGCGTATTTCTGGAATTCTGGCCGAAAAACGAAGTCCAGCTTTGCACCCTGCTCAGCGTGAAGACAGGCGGTTGCAGCGAAGACTGCGGCTACTGCGCCCAGAGCGCGCATTACAACACAGGACTGCAGAAAGAGCGCCTGATGACCACGGAGGAGGTATTGCCCGTCGCTGAGCGCGCGCGGCAAAACGGCTCCACCCGCTTCTGCATGGGCGCGGCTTGGAAGGGCGTTCGCGACGGCGACCCCAAATTCGAGACCATGCTGGAAACCGTGCGCGAGGTCAGCAAGCTCGGCATGGAGGTCTGCGTCACACTCGGCCAACTCGGCGACATCGAAGCCCGCAAACTCAAGGAAGCCGGACTCACCGCTTACAACCACAACATCGACACCTCGCCCGAGCACTACAAAAAAATCGTCAGCACCCACACATTCGAAGACCGCCTGAACACGATTGGATCGGTTCAACGCGCCGGTCTGAGCGTTTGCTGCGGCGGCATCATCGGCATGGGCGAAAATGAAACCGACCGACTCAAAATGCTCGAGGTCCTCTGCTCACTCGACCCCGAGCCAGAGAGTGTGCCAATCAATTGCCTGACTCCCATTGAAGGAACTCCGCTCGCCAAGACCCCTCCGATCGATGTCTTCGAGCTCGTCCGCCTCATTGCCACGGCGCGCATTGTTCTTCCAAAGGCAAAAATCCGCCTCTCTGCCGGTCGCGACCGCTTGACCCGCGAGGCACAGGCACTCTGCCTCTTCGCCGGAGCGAATTCGATTTTCTACGGCGACAAGCTCCTGACGGCATCGAATCCAGGAGTCGACGACGACCGTGCGCTCTTGGAATCCCTCGGCCTCGAACCTCAAGCCCCCTACTCAGACCAACCACAACCCGCCTGCACATTATGAAAATCTCCATCGGAAGCGACCACGCCGGATTTGAATACAAGGAAGCCATCATCGCCCACCTGAAAAAGGCCGGCCACGAGGTGGTGGACTACGGAACAGACAGTGCCGAGAGCACGGACTACCCACTCTTTATCATCCCCGCTGCGGAAGCCGTGGTGCGCCAAGAAACCGAGCGCGCCATTGTCATCGGTGGATCTGGAAACGGCGAGGCCATCGCGGCGAACAAGGTCAAAGGCATTCGCTGCTCGCTGTGCTGGAGCCATGAAACCGCCGAACTCGGCCGCCGTCACAACAATGCCAACGCCCTCTCCATCGGCCAGCGCATGATCCCTCTCGAGCTGGCACTCGAGATCGTGGATATCTGGCTTGCGACACCCTTCGACGGGGGACGCCATGCCCGGCGCGTAGCGGAACTCGATTGCTACGAGGCCGGAGGCGGTCACTCGGGGATGCTCGCCGTTTTCGATCGCAAGACAGGTATCTAGCGCGAAGGTCTTTTCCGCTGTCGATCCTCCCGAGTGGCGGCATGTCCCAATTCCAACGCTACATAGGCATCGACTACTCGGGAGCGGCAACTCCCACCACCAGCCTGAAGGGCTTGCGCGTTTATTCTGCCACGCCCACACAGCCGCCAAGAGAGGTCAGCCCGCCTCCCGGTCGCCGCAAGTATTGGACCCGGCGGGGGATTGCCGAGTGGCTGGTAACAGAACTCCATGAGGGACCGCCTGCCCTTGTCGGCATAGACCATGCGTTTTCCTTCCCGCTTCGTTACTTTGAGGTTCACGGCATACCGCACGCGTGGCCTGCATTCCTCGAAGACTTTCATCACCACTGGCCCACAGATGGCGATGCGATGAGTGTCGAATTCATCCGCCGTGGACGGGGAAAATTGCGCCTCGGCGATTCGCGTTGGCGGCGACTGACAGAGATTCGAGGCCGAGCAAAGTCGGTCTTTCATTTTGATGTGCAAGGAAGCGTGGCGAAGTCCACCCATGCGGGCCTGCCTTGGCTTCTGCACCTGCGGCGGCAACTCGGCCAACGCGTGCATTTCTGGCCGTTCGATGGATGGACCCCACCGGCAGGCCGATCCGTCATTGCGGAAATTTACCCTTCGCTATCGAGCAGGAACTTTGCCGTCGAAGACCGAACCCCGGACCAGCACGATGCCTACAGCGTGGCGCGATGGATGCGGGAGACGGTCGCCCTTGAGGAACTCGGCGCGTATTTTCATCCGAAGTTGAGCACCGCAGAGCGTGATCAAGCCGAGACAGAAGGCTGGATTCTCGGCATGCATTGAACACACTTGTCCTTGCCCGTAGACTCGGTCTGGCGCAAATTCCTCACCTCCAAAATGCCCAGCGTCCACATTAAAACCTACGGTTGCCAAATGAACGAGCGCGACTCCGAGCAAGTGTCCAAAATGCTTGCGGAGCGCGGATATCAACTCGTCACAGATGAAACCGAAGCCGATGTGATTTTGCTCAACACCTGCAGCGTGCGCGATATGGCCGAGCAGAAGGCAATCGGCAAAATGGGCATGCTGCGCAAGCTCCGGCGCAGCCGTCCGCATCTCGTCCTCGGTTACCTCGGCTGTATGGCTCAGGCGCGAGGAGAGTCGCTTTTGCAGACCTCCCCGCATGTGGATCACGTCGTGGGCACACAGAAATTCCACCGAGTGGCGGAGTATGTGGATGACCTTTTGAAAACTCGCATGCACGCACTCATCGACGACGAGCGCCGGGCGATTGTGGACACCGAGGAGGAGGCCGGCTCCCAGAGCACGATTCGTGAGCAGGAGGTCGAGGCGGGCCAAGTCACGGCGTTTGTTTCGATCATGCAAGGCTGCAACATGCACTGCGCGTTTTGTATTGTGCCTCAAACGCGAGGCGAGGAGCGCGGGCGGACGATTGAGGAGATAACCAACGAAGTCCGATCCCTCGCGGAGCGCGGCGTGAAGGAGGTCACGCTTCTTGGTCAGATCGTGAACCTCTACGGCCGCCATGAATTTCCCAAGCGCGACGGCATTTCCCCATTTGTTCAGTTGCTGGAATCCGTCTGCGCAGTGGATGGCATTGAACGGGTGCGCTTCACCTCCCCCCACCCCATCGGCTACCGCGACGACCTGATCGATGCCTTCGCGCGCCTGCCCGAACTCGTCGAGCATGTGCATCTGCCGCTCCAAAGCGGCTCCGACCGCATTCTGAAAATCATGCGCCGGGGCTACACGGCCGAGAAATTCCAAAAACTCGCCGAGCGCATTCGTGCCGCGCGGCCTGGCATGGCGATCACGACAGATGTCATAGTTGGCTTCCCCGGCGAGACAGAGGAGGACTATCAGCAAACCCGCGCCCTCTGCGACGCCGTCTCATTCGACAATGCTTTCATCTTCCGCTACTCACCACGCCAGAACACGCCGGCGGCAACGATGGAAGACCAGATTTCTGAAGAGGTGAAGGAGACCCGCAACCAGGATCTGCTCCAACTGGTGAACCGTCATGTGGCCGACAAGCTGAACGCCCTCGTCGGCACTCAAACCGAAATCCTCTGCGAGGGCGCCAGCCGCCACAACACAGAGCGCCTCACGGGCCGCACCCGCACAAACAAAATCGTCGTCTTCGAGGGAGCCCCTCGCCACATCGGCCAGATTTTCCCTGTCAAAATAACTCGCGCCAGCGGATCAACGCTCTACGGCGATCCGGCGGTTTTGGATTAACCACTGAGAGCACAGAGGACACAGAGAGAGGAAAAGTGGAAACTTTCCTACCTCAGGCTCTATTTTTTAAAATCTCCGTGCTCTCTGTGTCCTCTGTGGTCAATCCTCACAGAGGACACCGCTAGCATTCGATTAGTTTTTGCGGTTCATCGCGGCGGTGAACCAATCCACCTGCGGCGCGGCTTTGGCAGCGGGTTTGCTTTGGAAGCTGCGTCCGCCTCCGCTCCGGTCATCACGCGGGCCGCGAGACTGGGCGCCGATTTCGGGATTGGTCTTCAGTGAGAGGCTGATCCTCTTTCGACCGAGATCGACCTCCATGACGGTGGCCATGACTTTTTGCCCCACCTTCAAGACATCCGAGGGATTTTTTACAAACTGGTCGCTGAGTTGGCTAATGTGTGCGAGGCCGTCTTGGTGCACTCCCAGATCGATGAAGGCGCCAAATGCGGCGACATTGGTCACGATGCCGGGGAGCTTCATGCCGGGCTTGAGATCCTCAATTTTCATCGCCTCGTCGGAGAAGGCAAAAACCTCGAACTGCTTGCGTGGGTCGCGTCCGGGTTTGGCGAGTTCTTTGAGGATGTCCTGGAGAGTGGGGAGACCGACCTCCGGCGTGATGTATTTTTCCAATTTGATGGCAGCGCGGCGGGCGGGGTTCTGCATCAACTCGGAGACGGAGCAACCGATATCCGCCGCCATGCTGTCCACGAGGGCGTAGCGCTCGGGATGCACGGAACTGGCATCGAGCGGATGCCGTCCATTGCGGATGCGGAGAAAGCCGGCTGCCTGTTCGAAGGCTTTGGGTCCGAGGCCCGGGACCTTCAGGAGATCCTCACGGGATTGGAAGGCACCGTTTTCGTTGCGGAACTGGACGAGATTCACAGCCGTGCGGGAATTCAACCCAGAGACATACCCGAGCAGATTCGCACTGGCGGTGTTGAGTTCGACGCCGACATGGTTCACGCAGGAAACGACGGTGTCATCGAGGGAGCGCTTGAGAGCGCTTTGATCGACATCGTGCTGGTATTGGCCGACGCCAATGGATTTCGGGTCGATTTTGACCAATTCGGCGAGCGGGTCCATGAGGCGACGACCGATGGAAATGGCTCCACGCACGGTGAGATCGAGCGTGGGAAATTCCTCGCGGGCGACCTCCGAAGCCGAGTAAATCGAGGCGCCGGACTCGCTCACCACGACAATCACGGTGGATGCGGGCAGCCCCAGCGCGCGGATGAAGGTCTCGGTCTCGCGGGAGGCTGTGCCGTTGCCGATGGCGACGGCCTCGATTTTAAAACGATTCACAAGCGACTTGATGACTTCGGCAGCCTCGGTGCGGTCGCGGACACCTTTTTCAGGATACACCACCTCGTGGGTGAGGAGTTTGCCTTGGGCATCGAGCACAGCGAGTTTGCAACCGGTGCGAAAGCCGGGATCGACGGCGAGAACAATTTTCTGACCGAGTGGTGAGGCTAGGAGGAGTTCGCGGAGGTTTTCAGCAAAAACCCGGATCGCTTCCTCGTCGGCTTTCTTTTTGTAGAAAAGACGCGCCTCGCCTTCCATGGCAAAGCCGAGAAGTCGCTTGAAGCAATCCTGCGCCGCAAGGCGAACCTGAGCGGCCGAGGGATAGGCTCCCTTCACAAAAAGGTAGTCGAGTGCGGCGAGTGCCTCCTCCTCGGGCGGATTGATGCGCGAGAAAAGCATACCCTCGGTTTCGCCACGGCGGATTGCCAGAAAGCGGTGTGACGGGCACTGGGCGACGGGTTCGCTCCAGTCAAAGTAGTCTTTGAATTTTGCCGCTTCGGCTTCTTTGTCGAATACGACTTTCGATTTGAGAACGCCCTTGTTGAGATAAATCTCTCGCAGCGCGGAGCGGGCCTCGGCGGAGTCATTGATGCGCTCGGCCATGATATCCCTCGCCCCGGCCAGAGCGGCTGCGGCATCGGGCACTTCTTTTTCAGCGGAAACAAAAGGTGTGGCTTCAGCCTCGGGGTCGGTCTCAGTGCGCTGCTCCCAGAGCAGATCAGCAAGCGGCTCGAGACCGCGTTCCTTGGCGATGGTGGCACGGGTGCGTTTCTTCGGACGGAAAGGCAGGTAGAGATCCTCGAGGGTGGAGAGATTAGCGGCGGCGTCGATTTTGACTTTCAGCTCTTCGGTGAGGAGCTTGCGCTCTTCGAGAGAGCCGAGAATCGACTCGCGGCGCTTGTCGAGTTCCTCCAACTCCTGCATGCGGTCACGGATGTTTGTGATTTGGACTTCATCAAGCTCGCCGGTGCGCTCCTTGCGGTAGCGGGCGATGAAGGGAACTGTGGCGCCTTCTTCGAGGAGAACGGCGGTTGCGGCGACTTGACGGGCTTGCAGGGAAAGCTCCTGCACGATTTGGACGAGATGTTTTTCGATCATGAATTGGGGAAAGCGGAGGCAGCCGGAATCAGGCGGCCAAAACAGACTGACCTGCTGGCGAGAGGGCGCGAAGTTTCGCTACCACGGCAGGAATTAGTTCGCATGCGAGGTCTATGTCCGAAGCCGTGGTGAAACGCCCCACGGAAAAGCGCAGGCTAGCGCGGGCGCGGTCGTTTGAGAGGCCCATGGCTTTGAGGACATGCGAGGGATTCACCGAGCCGCTGGTGCAAGCGGATCCGGCGGAGCAGCAGAGCCCCTTCTCATCGAGGAGAATCAAAGCGCCTTCGCTCTCGACGCCCTCGAAGGAGATATTCGTCGTATTGGGCAGGCGGCGCACGGTGTCTCCATTCACGGATGCTCCCGCGATAGAGGTCAGCAGGCTCGACTCCAAGCGGTCGCGGAGTGTGGAGTCCACGCCCTGTGCGAGATGCGATCCCGCCAACTCAGAGGCCTTGCCGAAGCCGACGATCGAGGCGACATTTTGCGTCCCGCCTCGCCGCCCCTCCTCCTGACTGCCTCGCAGCAGAGGAGTGAATTTGACGCGACGGCTCACATACAGGCCGCCCACGCCCTTCGGCGCATAGATTTTGTGTCCTGAAAAACTCACGAATTGCACGCCCATTCCTTCCAGAACGAGAGGTAGCTTGCCGAATGCCTGAACGGCATCGATGTGAAGAAGGGTTTTCTTTTTTTGCGTAAGCGCTGCGATTTCCTCCACTGGAAAAAGCACACCGGTCTCGTTGTTTGCCCAAAGGAGCGAAACAATGGCCGTATCCGGGCGAATCGAAGCCTCCAACTCCGCCATGTCGAGATGGCCGTCGGAATTTACCCGCAGCCAAGTGATCTCATAACCGCGCCGGGCTAGGTATTCGCAGAGCTTGATCGTCGCGCTATGCTCGACCGCGCTGGTGACGATGTGGCGTTTGTCGGGATCGAGTGCCAGCGCAGATTGGATCGCAGTATTGATCGACTCCGTGCCGCAGCTTGTAAAAAGAATCTCGCCACTCTGGCAGCCAGCAAGCGCCGCCACGCGATCCCTCGCCTCCGCGAGAGCCGCTGCCGCTTCACGGCCGAGACGGTAGGCGCTGGAAGGATTCCCATAGCCGCCGCGCAGCCAGGGTTCCATGGCATCGAAAACCTCGGGAGCCACCTGCGTCGTGGCATTGTTATCAAGATAGATCACTGAACTCATGTTTGATGATTTTGAAGTATCTTTTACGCTGCGTCATTGCAACCCATGCGTGAACTGAATCGTGTCATAATTCCCGAAATTCTGGATTCCCTGAATCCGAGCGATCCCCGTGCCATTCGGAGCCGCAGGGATCTGCAGTGGATCGACCTTTACCTCGGCAACTCGCGATGGATCGTGCGACAACTTAAAACACAAACTCCTCCCCCAGCCCAGATCATTGAAATCGGCGCCGGCGAGGGCGACTTGTGCCGCAAAGTCCAAGCCTCGCTCCCCTCCTCCACCGTGACCGGACTCGACCTGATCAAACGCCCCACCAACCTGCCGGCCATCATCCGGTGGATCGGTGGGGATTTTTTTCAAACCCTGCCAAATATCGATGCCGATGCCTGCGTAGGCAGCCTCATCCTGCACCACTTTTCCGACGAAGCGCTGCGCGATCTCGGCGTGCGCCTGCAATCATTTCGCAGCCTCACCTTTTGCGAACCCCTCCGCTCCCGCCTGCCGCTTTTCC
>JBIKUM010000087.1:0-9378 GCA_044347585.1 Terrimicrobiaceae bacterium | reverse complement strand
AATACCGACCCACTGGGCATCAGCGAGGGCAAGCCCTGAAGCGAGACCCGCGAGAATGCCGGAGAAATGAGCATCGCCCGCGCCAGCGGCACTTTGGACCTCGACCTTCGGCGTGGCGATGAAATGGAGGGCTCGACCATCGAAGGTCCAACTGCCGGTCGCTCCGGCGGTGATGGAAAGTTTCAGTTGCGGGAATTGCGGCCCGAGATGGGCGGCGATTTTTTCGACGATGGCCGCCGGATCCCCTTCGGCACTGGTTTGCGCGAGGCTTGCGGCTTCATCGAGATTGATGGCTAGGAGATCCATCCGCGAGAGAAGCGAGGACTTGCGCACCGTCGCCATTTCTTCGGAGGAAAACGAGGCTGCACGCAGGAAGCCGTGTTGATGCGCGAGGTCGAGCAGTTCCAGGCGCGCGGCGAGCGGAACCTCGGGCACTGCCAGCGCGATGCCTCGCCCGGCGTATTGGGCAAAGTGCGGCGCGGCTTTTTGGATATCCGTCGGAGTCACGCGTCCGCTGGCGGAGTCGGTGACCGTGAGGTTCCCGCCCGAGCCATCGGGATAGAGCAGGCAAATGCAATCGAGCGTCTGCTCGCCGGACATGATGGCGGTGTGCGAGACATCGAGTCCCTCGGCGCGCATTTCCTCCACCAGCCTGCGTCCGGCGGCATCATCCCCTACTCTACCCACCGGCAGGGTTTTGAAATCCCCGCCAACCAAGCGTTGCACATAATGGCTGATGATATGCAGCTTGCAGTAGTCGCGGCGGTCGAGGAATTGCCCTCCACGACTCTCCTCGCGGCCGAGCGTGTGGTTTCCACTCAACGCGAAAAAGGTTCCGGTGCCGATGCCTCCGGTGCCGATCATGGCATCGTATTTTCGGGTGGGGTTCATGGTGCCCGCAACGATTAAAGTCCCAAGTCCCACTCGGGATGAATGCTCACGGGATGCGTGGCGGTTTCCAAAGTAGCCGTGACGAGGGCGTCAGGATGCTCTTGCAACAGGGTCATCGGATACTCCGGTGTGGGTTCGCTGAAAAGAGCCACGCGCAAGGCGGTTTGTTTCCAAGCCCCGGTGTCGCTGAAGAGGCGCACCTTTTTTGCCGAGAGGCATTCCTTGAGGCCAAGGGTCACGCTCATCGGCGGCACAAACTGATAGGCGCAGCCGAAGGTGCGCTGGGCAAGCGCGATGATGGTATCGAGATTGTTGTCCTGCACACGCACACTGCAGTTGCGGAGGTCGTCGAGCGAGAGCGAGCTGAAGGGATGACGCCGCGCCTGGTTGTAGGCGATGTGGCCGTCCTGTCCCCAACCGCCGTAGGTGATGTCGATCGGCGCGCGGGCGATCTCATCGGCGATTTCCTGAAAATTCGTCGCATTCGGCCACCAGCGGTTTTCCTCGGGCGTGAGCAAGGCGGGGTTGATCGGACCGTAGAACTCGCGCTCCATGAATCCCCGGAAGCTGTAGGGATGGTTGCGCGGCAACTCGCGGCCCTGCCAGTCGAGGCATTCGTCCATGTGGAACACCGTGACATCGCGCAGTCTGATCTGCTCGCGGTTCACGACTTCGGCAAATGGCTTATACCAACAGGCCGGGCCGCAGGGAATGATCGCTCGGGTCGGCAGGTTTTTTGCGTTGTTACCTGCGATGAGGTCCGCAAGTTCGCGCGCCATGAGCGCACCCATCGCCGCCGAATCGGCAGCAATGCGGAACGGCACTTTGCGGGCCGGGTGTTTTTCAAGATCGCTTGCTGGGATGCGGCACCAGCCGTGGAGTTGTTTGGCAGTGATGGTGTTCATAAAAAATTTCAATCTCAGTTTTTTAGGTTCTTTTGGATGAATTGCGCAATGCGTTCGCCCATGGCGCGTTTCCGTTTGGGATGAATGTCGTTCTCGTCTCCAAGGTCGAAAGCTGGGACGAGAAATGTCGCTTTTACGCTGTCGGCACAACGCTTTTGCGCAGCCCGAAGTTCGTTCGAGCTGGTTGGCGGCTTGTAATGGGGAAGCTCGACGATCAGGAAAGGAACCTCACCGAAAAGTTTACGCCAAGATGCGATCAAGCCTTGGAGCCAAGCATCGTATTCCGCCGCAAAGGCATGGCTACCGGCATGGTTCTCGCCCTGATACCAAATGATGCCGGTGATCGGGGTTCCCTCCAGCGGCAGCACTTTCTTTTGATACAGCTCCGACGGATATGCGCGGCCCAATCCCCATTGAGCCAGGCGGTGTTGACCATAAGGCCGCATGGTTTCGGCACGATCCAGGCGCGCAGCCTCGATCACCTCGGGCGCGTTGGACAAGGTTCGCATCTTATGCCCAATTGCAGTCTCCGGCATGGCTACAGTCGGCACCCAGGCCTCGATGCCGGTGCCACCTTCCGCAGCGACGATGATACCGACCGGTTTGCCAGTCACCCGGTATCTCTCGAGGGCGAAGAAGAACGGCACCGCTGGCAGGTCGCGGACATTTGATGAATCGACCTTCCGCCAGTGTCCGTTCGCGAAAAATCGGATATCGAACGGCGTTGAAAACAGATCCGCTCCGACATCCGACGCGTAACTGACAGGCATGACCATGTTGGATTGCCCGCCGCAGAGCCAGACCTCGCCAAGAGCATCCCCGGAAAAAATCACCTCCTTGAGGTGTGTGGAATCCGAGGCGGGAGTGATCGAAGCTGCAAGATGTGTTGAAAGCATGATGGTCAAGAGTCGGAGCAAACAGTGTAACTGATGTTTCATCAAAGTTGCGGTCAGGACGCGGCACCTGTGAAGAATCTTGCGCTTATCATCCTTGACGAAAATCGGGGCCTGAAATCCTTGCCGCGCGCCAGTCGTTTTCCGACAGCTTGGCAAACCAGCTCGCGGCCAGACGGCGGGTGCCCGCCTCGGTGAGGTGGACGCCATCCTCGACATGCGTGTCTGGCGCTTGGCCCGCAGGAGTGTGATCGGCATACGCACAAGCGAAGCCCTCCGCTGCTCGGTGGGTCGCGGCTTCGCGGAGGAGCGCATTGTAGGCATTCACCCGGTCCGTGATGTCATCCGGCACCAGCGTTCCCCAGTGCTTCAAACCGGGCAGGATCGGCATGATGCCACCGACCAACAAGGCAGGCTTCGTCGCGGATTGAAGGATGAGGTCCATCAGTTCCTCGGTGAGTGCTGCGCATTCCACAGGATCGCCCACATACATGTCATTCGTGCCGATGAGCAACAACACGAGATCTGGACGATGACGCTCGAGCGTTTCCGGCAGCGGGCTGTTTTCGGAGTTCTCCGTTTTGGCTCCATCGCGGATCATTTGGATTCGGAATCCGGAGTGACCTTCGTGAAACGGTTGCTGCATGCCCTCGGAATTGAGCTGCGAACCACCGACAAACAAAAACTCCCAACCCGCATCACGCAGATGTGCCTGCAGCGGCCAGCGATAGCCGCCAGGGAAGCCCCCTCCCCTCGTGATCGAGTCGCCGATGCAGAGGATACGAATGGGGGCTTGGGCAGGGGTGTTGCTTGCGGAAGTGAGATGAGATGCAGACATGAACTATGGTTTTTTTAGACAGAATTTACAGAATCTACAGAATTAACGGGGAATGAACTTTCTGTTGTCATCGTTGATGAAAATCGGGGCCTGAAGTTCTTTCTGCGCGCCAGTCGGTCTCCGAGAGCTTGGCAAACCAACTCGCGAGCAGAATTGGCAGAAATCAACGCATGCTGTGGCTTTTTTGGATGTCAGATTACTTGGTAAGCAAATCGGCGGTCAGTTCCTCTTCGGTCAATGCGCGATCGAAGACCTTTACGGCTTTGATCTCCATCCCGTAATCGGCTGGAGCGCCAACAAGGAATGGTTGGTTGACCTGCTTGATCGAAGGCAGAATGAACTTTTCACCCATATTGTGAGTTTGCAGACGCTTGCCTTCATTCGAAAAGATTGAAAGCGAAGCCAGTTGTCCGGCCTTCCAGCGAAACACAAAGATTCTCCAATTATCTGCCGGAATCGGAACAGAAAGGCTCTCGGAGCGAACACCCTTGATCGTTCCATCGGCACATATGCCAAATTTCATAAGTTGGTCCGCGCCGAGGAGCAAACCGACTGATCGATCGTTGGACGCAGGAAACCAGCGTCCCATGACTGGCGAAGACTGAGAGGGAGCGCCAAAACTGGTAAACTTCACCCTCAAAACCCAAGTGAATTCCTCGATCGAGAAGAGGGGATCTCCCTCGGCATAGGGAATTTCGATGGCCTTTTCGCTGTTTAAAGCCACGCAAGTATTGTTGGAACCGGCAGGCAACTCGGTAAGGTCTCGGGCTTTCTCGCTTTTGTCGACGGCCATACCATTGCCGGCTTGGATGTTCAAGACAGGCTCCGGAATGGATTGGGCATTGAGCGAGCTTGCGGAAATAGAGAGGCAAGCAAGGAATGAGAGAAGTGTGGGCTTGGTTTTCATTATTTAGGGGTTTTGTTATTTGGGTTTTGTGCTGGGGAATTTTTATTGACCTGCGCTCTCCGCATTTTTTCCGCTCAGGATGATATTGTCTATGCGGACATTTCCGGGAGCTTGGGGACTGTCGGTTGCGCCCGAGAGGTAAATCTGGAAAGTCACCGGACGGGCCAACTTTTGCAGTGAGGGAGCCTGACTGAGATCGACGCTGTAGGAATCAAACTCTTCGTTGGTGTTGCCAGCGCGGTTTTGCAGGTCCCCTCCCCCGACACGCTCGGTGCGACCATCCACTTCGGCATACACGGCGTATTGTTTGGGTGAATTTTCGTTGCTGCGCTGAACCATGAAATCCAAGCGTTCGAGGGCGATGGTTTTCCCCGCAAACGGTGACGCCTTGAATCCAAACCAAGCGCGCTTCTGGACTAAGGCCTCTTCGGTGGCTGCGCCCAGGGCTTTGGCATTCATGAAAAGCGAGTGTGGAGGAACCCCATTCCCGCTTATGTCGAGATGGCTGGCATCAATGCCGGCCCCCGTTAGCAAGCCGGAGGCTTGTCCTGCAGGAAACTTCACCACGGGTTGAATATCCTTCGGCTTTGGCTTGTTGGCAGGATCGATGGTGAAATCCAACTGCACGAGAGTTCCCGGTTTGATCGGTGCGGCATTGCCAGGTGTGCTGCCAGGCAGAGTTTCCTTGTCGCCCAAGGCAAAAAGGTAGGTTTTGTAGGCTTCGAGATTTAACATGTGCTCCTTGGCAAAAGACTGCGATGGAAGCGCCCCGTTCACCTCTGAGAGTGCCGCAGGCGTTTTCAGAGAGATCAGGACATTGCCGCTCAACTGCGGATGAACCATGAGAAACTTCTCATTGGCGGCGACGGCATACTGGATGGGAGCAACACGCCAAGCGGCCGCAAGCTCCGCGAGTGCGGCGATCGTGCTACGGCGCAGCGAGTGGGTGCCGGCAAAGACACTGGTCCAGCCCTCATGTTTGCGCTCGGCGAATCCACACAAGTTGCTTCCTGGGTAATTGGCGAGGCGACGGGCTTTGGGATCTTGCACGACAAGGCCGAGCTGCGGATCCAGCTTCAGGCCCTCGGACTCACTGCGCAGGATTCCTTGCTCGATTTCATCCCGGCTTTCGACAGCAAGTCGCAGTCCCCTGCTGCCGCCCTTCACGCGCACCGCAAGAAGGTTGGTGCCTTTCTTGAGCTTGAGAGGGAAAATGAAGTTGTCGGAAGCAATGTTGGGAAATTCATTACCAAATCCCGCAGTATCGAGGAGCTTCTCCCCATTGAGATACCAAGTCATCCACCAGTCGGCTCCCGCTCCGATGAGCACTTCGCGTTCCTCGGGAGATTCAATCCGAGTGAAGGCCCATACCACCTCCTCGGCTCCCAGCTTTCCCAGACGCGAGAAATTCAGCATACCCCCATTGCGTGTGATCGGAGAGGCCGTTTTGGTGATGCCGCCAATTTCCATCTGTGCCGGAAGTTCCGATGGCACTGGCGTCTCGGTTGAGTTTGCGGAGAACGGCCCGAAAGCAGTCCACTCCGCAGGCAGCGCAAAGCTTGGCGCAGGCTTGCCGGAAAGCAAAGGTTCCGTCGAGGCTGAAGCGCTCGGAGACTTGGCAACAGCTGCAGGCACGACCTCCATGCCGATGATTTGACTCAGGCATGCGGCATCTTTTTTCTGGAGATTGAAGCCCGTGCCTTGGAGGAAGCAGATGACATTGTTGTTTGCTTTGAGCTTCTCGATGGCGGCAGCGGTGGCATCGTCGATCTCGAGGAGGTTGTTAAAAATGTAAAGCTTCGCGGCAGGCACTTTGCCGACCTTGAAATCCTCCAAGTAGTAATAACCGTAAGGCACACCCGAGAGATCCAGTTCGGAACGCTGGCCGCTGGACCATGTCATGTGCAAGTCGCCAAGCGCGCCTTTCAAATAATCGGTGGAGCGCTCGTCGTAGATGACGGCGACTTCGGCACCAGTGGGAGCCCCTGCCGCCGTTCTTGCCTGCTCAAGCGAGTTACGCAAGACCGACAACTCATGCTGAATGAGAGGATCCTGATGAGTTTCTGGCCCCTCGACGGGATCGACGAAAACGCTGTGCCCTCCGAGCACGATTCGCCCGGTCTCGCGCAGCCAAGCGCTGCGAAGTTCCTCCGGCGTGGCAGTGCGGCCGACCATCCGGGCGCTGACATTGTAGCCGGGTCCCACTTTGCGATTCTCGTAATTCTTGTTTTTCCAAGTCCGGTAATCGAGATCGAACAGGATGGGTTTGTTGTTAAGTCGAAAGGAATCGAGGACGGCAAGCGCGCCGCCCGGGCTGGCCGGAGCCAAGCGCTGGTGATAGCGAACAGGCCCATTCACAAAATCCAGCTCCTTCGAGTTCATCAGCCGAACATTGGCAGTCATGTTTGCTCTGGCCCCATTATCGCCCGAGCTCGTTCCAATCAGAAGCGGCCTGGTGGCGGATTCACGGATCATGCGGGCGATGTCTTCAGCCAAGGTAACGCGGCCGTCAGCGATGAATTCCTTCCAGTTGCGCTGTTGCTCTTCAGTTTCCGGATCGTGAAAGCGCGGACTGCCGATCAAGGAATCGGCAGGCGGCGGAGCGGCCTGATCAAAGGATGCGATCTTTTGATTCCACGCGGCAGAAAGAGCCTCGGGCGTGCCATATTTTTTCTTCAACCAAGCATGCCATGCCGCCACAGCTGGTTTGCTGTAATCACTCCAAGCGCGGGCATCCTTGGCCTTGGCGGCATTCGGTCCTTCCCACAGATAAAATTGCGCGTCCTGCGCACCACCGATCAAGTAGCCAACCACCTGATCTCCGCCTGGCGCGCTTTCCACGGTCTTGACGAACTCCTTGATCGCCGGGCGCATGTCCTCGCGCAGCTTTTGCGAGTAGAACGACCAAGCCAGCACCTCGCGCTTCTTGGGGTCGGGGTCATTGCCCACCCGTTGAAAATGGAAGTTCACCAAAAATGGCTCGCCACGGTCGTTGCGCAAAGCCTCATCGGGATTTTCCGTGATCCACTCGGGATAGGTATCAACCTGAAACCAAAAAATGATCCGTGCGGTGGGGTGCTGCTGTTTGACGAGATTGAGAACCTCGCGCACAGACTCCCGATCATAGGAATCGCGGCCATTCCAGAAAGTGCGAATAGGATAGGGCTGGCCCGCGATCTTTTGCGGGAGGAATTTCCGCATCCCTCCGTGCCAGCCAAAATTCATTCCCAGCACGACTGTTTCCATTCCGGCCTGCTTGAGCACGGTGAGATCGAGCTTGTCCGTAGACCGATTGATCGTTGCCCAGTCACAGCCTACCACATTCGGAAGTATCGGAGACTGTGATGGCGCCGCGGCTTTCTTCTCTGCGGTAGGCTCAGGGCTTTTTTCGGTGTCGCTCTGCCGAGAGCATCCAATGGCTAGCAAAGCGAGAACCGAAGCGACGAGTTGGCGATGATGGATCATGTTAATTTCAGATTTTTAGGGGCTCTAAATGAATGGCGATGTTCACCGCCAAGCCTC
This sequence comes from Terrimicrobiaceae bacterium, assembly GCA_044347585.1. Classification (GTDB taxonomy): domain Bacteria; phylum Verrucomicrobiota; class Verrucomicrobiia; order Chthoniobacterales; family Terrimicrobiaceae; genus UBA967. Next base: position 1,422 of record JBIKUM010000087.1, on the reverse strand, counting down.
AAGAATCCCCTGCCACCAAATTGTTAACAGCAAAATCAGTTTAAAAAAACGGACATCTGTTTAATAAAACGGACATTTTTTGGAAAAACGGGAAAAAGGGGCTGTTTTTTCGAGTAGTGAAGACTCTGAGAGTGTCTCTGCGAGTGGCTGGGAGGCTCGACAGAATGATGGATGACAGAATCATTTTTTGTGAGGGGATCCGCCTACGCGCTTCGCGACTCCGGCGTGACATGTCTGCCTGCGCGCTGCCGCGCGGTTTCTGTGGAGGCGTCTCTGTGAGCAACGGAGGGGGCTCCGATTCGGCAGTCATAGAGAGCCGCTACAAACACGCGCGGCAGCGCGTTTTGGTATCTTGGGAGGGTTCATCGTCCTCGCATGACCCAAATTTCAGCCGCACAGCGGCGTTCCTGCTTGATGCGATGGCGGCGTTGCCGCGCAAATGGGTCAGCGGCGGCGCGCCGACCCTACCTTGAATCAACGAGCGCGCTGCCGCGCGGAGCTTAAAAGCATCCGCAACCCTCTATTGGCTAATCCGGGATCAACTACGAGATCACTGGGCGGTTCACAGGATTGATCGGCATGCGACCTTGCAGCACCTCGGCGACATTGCGGGCGCAGGTGAGGCGTGCTTGCTTGCGGCTTTCGACCGTGCCGCCGCCGATGTGGGGGCTGAAGACAACATTCTTTTGCGCGAGGAGACTGGGGTGAATTTGCGGTTCGTTTTCCGCGACATCCATACCGGCTCCACCGAGGTGCCCGGCGGCTAGGGCTGCAGCGAGCGCGTTTTCATCGATCACCGGACCGCGTGCCATGTTGATCACGATTGCGCCGCGTTTCATCAGCGCGATGCTTTCCGCATTGAGAAGGTGACGCGTCGCGGGCACCAAGGGGACATGGAGGCTCACTACATCGGATTCGGCGAGCAAGGCCTCGAGCGTGCGATAGCGCGGATCGTTTTGTCCGCTGGTGTTGTGGAAAATGGCGCGCATGCCGAAAGCCTCGGCGCGCTTGGCCACTCCCCGGCCGATTTGGCCGAAGCCGACGATGCCAATCGTTTTTCCGCCGAGAAGCATGCCATCCCACGGACCGGGCTGGAATCCATCCTTCGCCCATTGGCCTGAGCGAACATAGGCATCGGCTTCCGGCACGCGGCGGGCGACAGCGAGCAGCAGCGCGATGGTATGATCGGCCGCAGGCTCGCTGAAGGGATCGGGGCAGTTGCTGGCCCAAACTCCCGCTTCGTCGAGTGCGGGGATGTCGAGGTTGTTGTAGCCGATGGCGACATTGGCGACGATGCGCAGATTCGGTGCGGCGGCGAGGAGTTCTCGGTTCACCGCGAGTTCGTGCTGGTTGATGATCCCGACAAGCTCGGGCGCAAGTGCCAGAACCTCCTCGCGAGTGCACATCGGCCCACCGGAGGGG
>JBIKUM010000468.1:0-9392 GCA_044347585.1 Terrimicrobiaceae bacterium | reverse complement strand
GCGAGGCGACTCGGAAGTGCGAATTTGGGGCACCGGCTCTCCCCGCCGCGAGTTTCTCTATGTGGACGACTTAGCGGACGCGGTTGCGCACTTGCTGAAACTTGACAATCCACCCGACTGGGTCAACGTCGGCACCGGCCAGGACGTCACGATTCTGGAACTGGCCCAAAAGATCGCCGAAACCATCGGTTTTTCGGGGAAAATCACCACCGACCCCAGCAAACCGGACGGCACACCGCGTAAAGTTTGCGACGTTTCCCTAATAAAATCCCTTGGCTGGCAATCCCGCACCTCCCTCACCGACGGCCTCCGGTTAGCTTTCGCCAGCTTCCTAGCCGAAACCCAAACTGGCAAAATCCGCTCCTAACGTAAGTGCGTCATCCCCTTTTGGGTCGCGCAGCAACCCAATTCCCCTAAACCAAGAACTCACCCAGCCCCCTCAATTAACGCCTCATCGCGCTAACACCTCAAGACCTACCCGCCCCCTCCAAAAAAGCCTGTCAAAAACTTTGCTCTCATTTTTTGTGAATTTCCCGATTTTGACGTCGAATTTGATTGACGGGCTCCTGCTGCTTTCTTAATATAGAGAAACTGGGCGGAAGATTCCAAATCCATTTTTTCATATGTTGGGGGGTATTATGCTAAATCGAATTGCTTTGATGATGGGCCTGATGGTTCTGTCAGCCGTAAGCAGTGCATCGGCGGCTACTGTTGGATTTAAGGGTGTTTTGCTGACTAATCCTACACCTCCGACTGGGAGTATGGTGCTGCCATTGGGAGATTTTGAATTAGGTTTAACAACTGGAGTACCCCTTTCCACCAGTTTGATAACTGGTGGGCAGTTCAAGTTTGGCGCAACGACTATTGCGGTGGCAGGTGGTACGGTCGGTGTTTCAGGTGGCAACACCTTGACCTTTACTGTGTTAGCGACTCCGAATATCATTGCGACTTTTACTTTTACTGGTCTTTCCGGTTTAGGTGGAACCGTTAATCAGGCAACTTTGGACGCTCTTTATCCACCTATCCGCACCACAACCTTTAGCATTTTGCAAACTGATGCGGGTGGCGGGACACTTCTGGCCCAGTACGATGGTACGATTTCATCTGTACCCGAACCTGGCTCCATGATTGCTCTGGCTGGTTTGGCGATTGGTGCAGGTGGCTGGCGGTTGAGGAAGCGTATGACTATTTCTAAGTAGTCTAGTTAACTTTATCGTTGTTGAAATTGCTAAGAGAGGGCGTAAATCGTCCTCTCTTTTTTGTTAGAACTCTGTTAGGACTGAAGTCCTCACGTAGGCTTTGCTGGATTCCCGAATTAAGATTTTCCTCAGTCTTTTAAATTCTTAGTTCGCTTACTTGCCACTCTTTATCAATCATCACCATTCTTTTGCTGCCCTCTTTCTGAAGATAGTCCTCATCACTTCATGAACCCTCGACTTCTCTGGTCGCTTCTTCTTGCTCTCCCTGTGCCACTTCTTGCGATGTACTTCTACTCGTTGTGGCAGGTTGAGCAGTATCAATTCTTTGTTGTTTTAATCCTCGCGATTGCAGCGATGCTTTATGGCCGTTGGGATCGAATGTGGAGAGTACCCACGAAATCATTGACGGTCGTCGCCATAGTATTCGGAGTCTTGGCCACGTTCGCCGGATGCATTCTACTCTCACCTTGGTTGGGCTACCTTGGTTTCCTTCTGATTTTCTCCTGCTTTTGCGTATCCCACTTTGAGAAGCCAGAAAAAGAAGGGCATGAGCCGATTTCACACGGCACTCTATTCTATCTCTCCCTCGCCCCTTGGCTATGCCTTCGCGTTCCACTCAATCTCGACCAAAAATTAACGCTAGGCCTTCAGCACTTAACCGCTAGGATGAGCAGTTACTTCTTGGATCTACTCGCGATTCCCCACCAACTTTCTGGCGTCACATTCGACATGGCGGGAGGTAAACTGTTCGTGGAAGAAGCCTGCAGCGGTGTTCAATCGCTCTTTGCGCTTCTCTGCGTTGCGTTGCTCCTTCTAGCCTTGAATCGGCGACCGATTGTTCTCTCTCCGATCTATATTGCCGCCGCTATTTTCTCTGCCGCTTTGCTCAATATCGCTCGTGTTGTCTCCATCGCTGTCGCGCAAGATTGGTATCAAATCGACCTAGCGCACGGCTGGAAGCATGACGTATTGGGGTACACGTGTCTCGCCGTCGCAATCCTGCTACTCGCATCCTTCGATCGTTTATTCCAGGTCCTCTTTTATCCCGTCTCCGACGATAGTAACCCGCTTGGTAAACAGCGAATCCCTAATCCACTTAAATTAATCTGGAACCGTTTCCTTTCTCCGGTCGCTGACAAATCGATCATCATTCCTACCAGTTCTTTCACTTGGCTCACCAAATCCTGGCCAACTCAAGTAATGTTCGGTTTGTTGGCTATTGGCTGGGGAGCAACCGCGATCTTTGGTACCCAGTACGCCTTGCGAGATCGATCCAAACCAGCAGAAGCGCGAGTTGGTGGCGAAAACTCTTTCTGGATCCCGGCTCAACAACTCTTTGCCAGTGACAAAACGCTCGTCATCGAGGGATTCGAACAAAGCCGCGATGGCTTGGACATTTCCAAAGGCCAAAATGCCGACATCTGGAAAATTTATGATCCTGCGAAACGCCTCCGCCATCGCGTCGCGATTAGTCAACCCTACGATGGTTTTCACGATCTTTGCATCTGCTATGCAGGTAACGGTTGGCACAATGACATTCGCCGAATCGTTACACAAGCTCCCGGCGGTGAATCGCTTGAAAGTTGGCCCTACATCTTCTCTTCTTGGTACAACGACAATGGCTCACATGGCTACCTAACCTTCAGTTCACTCGATACGGAAGCCAACCCTGTTTTACCTCCCGAAGAAACCTTGGCCGATGTCTTCAAAAACCGTTTTTCATTAGGTGGAAACAGCAACACTGCACCTAAAGAATGCCTGATGTTCCAAGTCTGGACGACACTTGACTCTCCTCTCGACGCCGATTCGCAAAAGGAACTTGAGCAATTTCATTTGCGGTTGCGCGACATTGTACGCAGCTCTTTTCAGAAGCAACTCGCGAAGTAAAAACTTCAGCACGCGATATCTTTTCACGAAAACATCACTAGCATTTTATGAGCGGATCTCGATCTAGACGAGTTGGAATCTTCGGCAGCCTTCGCCGCTGGTGGCGTCGCCGCCAAAGTAGCAGGAATTCCCTGCGCGCCCGCAAGAAGCCCTTTTGGAGCGGGTGGTCGAAGACCCGTCGTAAATGGCGTAAGCAACTTCGATTCGCTACCCAAAGTTTCTTTCGCTTCAGTGGCCAAAAGCCTTCCTCTTTCCCTGGCGGGGTCTCACGCGCCGATATCAACAAATTAAAGTGGACTCACTTTCTCAATCCACTTCACTGGGTCACTTGGCCACTAGGTTTTCTAGCCAGCTTTTTTCTATCGCGTCCCTACTTAAGCTTGGGTCCAGCCATTCTCGCGATCGGAGTCATAGTCGGAGTCATTGGTCTCTACGCGCAGCAGCGTTATCAAGGGGGACGCGCCTCCCGCGTACAACTCTATCAGCGCATGCTTGGAACATCGCTGCAAAACAAAGACTACGAAAGAGCACTGGTCTGCTCAAAAACACTGATTGATTTGCAACCCAATGATCTCCGTTTCCAATTTGAAAGAGCCAAGATCGAAAAGGAACTCGGCAGGAAACAACTCGCCAATGACTTAATGTTTCGTTTGGCGACCCAACGTCAATACGGAATGGCGGCTTTATGGCTGGCCGATGAGCAATTCGATTTAAAGAAATTGCCTGAGTGGAAAGCAGAAGATCATCAGCTCTATCGTGGACTCTTAACAGCTGCCATTGATAGTTCTGATGGTCCGAGTCAATCGGGAGCAAAATTCAAATTAGCGAATTATCTATCGAGCATCGGTGCCAATACGGAAGCCCTTAAGTACCTAGCTGACTTGGTATCTGACAATCCGCAACTTGCTTTAACTGCTGCCGAACTCGCCAAGGCAGTCAATGATCCGATTCGCTTGCAAACTCTTTTGCCCATTGCGCGTAACTATCATCAAACGGAACTAGCTCGCAAGCCCGATGCGATGGAGCATCGCCTTCGGCTTGCCAGAGCGATGGTTATTGATGGAGACGTCGACGAAGCGTATCAATTGCTGGAGGATGGATATAAGATTAAAGCAGATCCTTTATTGCAAGGTGCCATGGGCGAGGCGTTGGTGCTGAAGGGAGATCAATTGGCCCGCCGCAAGCAGACCCCTGAATTGATCGTTCAACGAATGCAAACCATTCACCGCGCCGTAATGATCGCTCCCAACAATCCGCTGGTAATCGACGCCTTGATAGATATCACGCTGCAATTTCGTAACAATGAAAATCGAGAAGCAGAAGTGCTGCGTGAAGCCGCGTTGCAGGGACTCGATCCAGAGTCCGTTCATTTCCTGCGCGGTACGATGGCCTTGATGGATAACAATATTGCGGAGGCCAAGACGCATTTGGAACTCGCAGCCAAATCGGGTGTGCAACTGCCTGGCGTGTTAAACAATCTTGCTGTTGCAATAGCTGGCGACAAGGATGGTGATCTCCAGCATGCCTTAACGTTATCAAACGCAGCCATCGAAAAACTGCCACATCCTTACCTGTTCGAAACGCGTGGCCAGATTTTGTGCAAAATGGAACGTTATCAGGATTGCATCCTCGATCTTGAAAAAGGTCTGCAAGCACCCGAACTTGCGTCGGCAATTTATCCCAGCTTGATTACCGCGTATCAAAAACTAGGTAACCAGTCGCTTGCCGATGAATATGCCAAGCGATTGGAACAGATCAAGAATAAAACTCCTGAACAATCTAGTACAGGATCCGAGAAAGCTAATATCCCGGCCATCGCCCCAGTTTCCGACACAGATCCTCCAGCCGCAGAAGGCAAATAGCATTCTTCGCCGGTTTCCAATTACTTACGTTGGCTTATTTTTTAGCCACACAATAGCGTCCCAACGCCGTGAATCCGAATGACCGATAGCCTGGGTCGGCACTAGGCCTGTTGACGCCATTCCCCCACCATCAGGCAAAGCAAGGGTCATAATCGCTACAACCCTTCTCTCTTAGCTACATATCCCAAGACATCCATGTCCATAATCGGAACGTGCGAATTCCCAGGTGTACACTTCCACAATGACCAGGAAGTGAAATAAAGAGTTATCTTTCACCGGTGTCTCTAAGGATGCACAAAGCAAATCCAACCTCCGTTAAAGTCACTTAATGCAATTTAATACAGCCTTGCTTAATTCGGTAACGAATTAAGAGATTACGAATTTCGCCGCTTAAAAAAATAGATGTCCAAAGCAGTTATAGCAAGCTAAATAAATTCAATGTTTCGATTGTTAAAATCTCCTTTGCCACCCACAGGAACGAAGTGCGCGCGTGACGGCATATCTCGTTCACTCTGTAACGATTAGTCTGTTTAGAAATAGTTGTTCTTGGCAATTTCCGTCGCGATCTACTACCCATTTTTGCACCTTTTGGGTAAGGTCAGTAGTAGGTGGTCTTTCGGTCGTGGAATCTTGAACGAGCCGTAAAACGTGTCTCATTCGAGCACCAAAAAGGATAGTGACAACGTGTTAGATCGCGCTGAACGTACTCAGGAAGAAATGCTCCCCGCTCCCGGAACATCCGCCCCGGCACTCGATCCGATTCGAGTCGCTTGGCGTTGGAAATGGTTAATCGCGCTCGGAGCGGCTATTGGAGCAGGCATCGGCTATTTGAACTGGACCAAAGAACCCACAGTCTATGTTGCTGCTGCCCGCCTGCAAGTGACCATGCCGTTGCCGGTGAGCATCGACGACTTGGAATTGGATACGATCGCGAAGATGTCCTCCAATCGCAACAAAATCGATGAGGCGATGGTAGTCAGCAGTGCGAGCGTGCTAAAAAATGCGATCAACGATGCCGAGTTGATGTCCTTTCCTGAGTTTTCAGGCCAGGATGCGATGTCGGTGGTCCGGACCATTCAAGGGGGCTTGAAAATTGAACCCGCTTCCAAGGATTTGCAAACAACCTTGGTAAATATCTCTTATACCAGTGGAAACCCAAAACTTTCGGAAGCTGTCGTAAGTGGCGTCATCAGTGCCTACAACTCATTTCTGGGTGCGGAGTACAAAAAGACCGGTACGGAAATTGTGAACCAAGTGAATAAGATTCGCGAAGAAATCGACTCCCGCTATGCAAAACTGTCATCGGATTATGCAGCATTTCGAAATGATGCTCCGCTGTATTGGATTGGCGGTGAAGGTCGTGACCCTTTTGCGGACAATCTCGCTTCGGTCGTAGCAGAAATTGGCGGTATCGATCTACAACTCACCAAATATCGCGGCACCATCGAAGCTGCGGAGAATGCCCTGAAATCTGACCGTCCTTTGGAAGGCATCTACCTGATGCTCTCCTCTGAAATAGGCTCGGTATCAGATTCACAAAATCCAGTTGCACAGATACAGAACCGATTTGCAGACCGCATCGAAGAAATAAGGTCCAATTCTCTACTCCAGTTGCAGCTTAAACAAAGGACACTCACGGAATCAGGCTATGGAGAAAACCATCCTTCCATGGTATCTTTGCGACGGGAAATAAAATCGTACGAGGAGATTGTCGCCAAACTTGAAGAAAACGCGAGGATCGAGGAACTGGAAAATAAGGAAGTGAAACCGGCTGAATCTTTCAACATTACATCTCCGCGGCAGCGTATCGAAGCGATGCTGAACGGCCTTAAGGAGAAGATGGTTGGCTTGCAAAACCAACGCGACCAGTTAGACAAATTCCGTCTGGAAAATGAAGCAAAGTCTCGCGAACTACAATCAGTCGTTACCAAGAACCGTCTATTTATTGATCAAATGAAATCGACTCAGGAAGTCATTTCTAGTATCGCCTCGACCCTGGAAAAAATGAGCGTCGTGCCGGAAACAGGGAGTCGTACCATGCAGGAACTGGACCGTTTCCCTGCTTACGCATCACGTGCTTCGATGAATCGCTTTTTGATGATGGGTTCGGCGATGGGTGCTTTACTTTTCGGTGCACTCGGTTACTTGCTTAGCTTTGCAGATCGCCGATACAAAGGTCCGGAAGATGTCATTCGCGAACTTGGCCGACCGATCTGGGGCCAGATACCAATGATGGAAGTCAAAGGAATCGAAAAGAAAGATTCCAAGATTGATCCAGCAATCGTCGTGCACCATCGATCCAAATCGACCTCTTCGGAATCATTCCGCGGAGTCCGCACTTCTCTGTACTTCGGCAATCGCGCAGGCGATCTGAAAATCATCCAAGTCACCAGCGCATCTCCTGCCGATGGCAAATCCACTCTTGCTGCAAACTTGGCGGTATCGATTGCCCAGTCGGGTCGCCAGGTCGCTTTGATTGATTGCGACTTCCGCCGTCCTCGTGTCGACAAGATCTTCGGGATCGAGAACAAGGTTGGTTTATCGACGATGATCGCTGGCAACGCCGAACTGACCGATATAAGTCAGTCCTGCGAAGTTCCCAACTTGACCTTGATTCCATCCGGTGCAAGACCATCCAACCCTGCTGAACTACTCAGCAGCGAGGCGTTCTCTCAAGTCTTGTCGTTGATTCGCGAAAAGTTTGACTACGTGATCGTTGATTCACCACCGGTCTTGGCCGTATCCGACCCTGCTGCTATCGCAGCCCACGTCGATGGCACGATTCTCGCTTTACGCCTTCGCCACAACGACCGCGCTTTATCAACTCGTGCCTTGAAGATGCTTTCAGCCATCAGCGCCAACGTCCTAGGCGTTGTCGTCATCGGCGTGACCGGCAACGGCTCCACCTACGGCCGCGGCTATGGCTATGGCTCCTACGGTAACTACGGCGAATATGGTCGCGGTTATGGTTACGGCTACGGATATGGTTATGGCTACGGTTACGGCCAATACGGCAAAAACCCGTACAAGTCGTACTACGACATCCCCGACGCTGAAGACAAGAAGAAAACCAAGAAGATTTCCAAGAGCTAATCTTAAGCGAAACAGCTTCCCTCCTATCCCCTCTCCAGTATTCTGGAGAGGGCTAGGGTGATTCTCCAGTCCCCTCTCCAGTACCCTGGAGAGGGTTAGAGTGATTCTCCAGTCCCCTCTCCAGTACCCTGGAGAGGGCTAGGGTGATTCTCCAGTCCCCTCTCCAGTACTCTGGAGAGGGTTAGGGTGAGGCTCCTGTCCCCTCTCCAGTACCCTGGAGAGGGTTAGGGTGAGGCCTCCACTGTACTCAATTGACAACGCAACAGCCTTAAGTTGCCCCATCCCTACATCGCCATCCACAACCGGTCTACACCCCCGTCTAACCTGACTCCAAGCCAACCCAACCCCGGTTAGACAACCTAATCAAACACAGCCCTCACCCTAGCCCTCTCCCGAGTACAGGAGAGGGAACAATACAAAACCAGTGCCCATCGCTTTAATCACCGGGATCACCGGACAAGACGGCTCCTACCTGACGGAACTTCTTCTAGAAAAAAACTACACCGTACATGGTTTAGTACGACGAAGTTCCAGCACGGTCCGTCAACGCATTGATCACCTTACCGTTGATGAATCGATCTACAACAAACGACTTTTCCTGCATTATGCTGACCTCGACGATACCACCACAGTTCGTCGCATCTTGACTCGTATTCAACCTGATGAGATTTATCATCTAGCCGGCCAGTCGCACGTTGGCCATTCGTTCGATATCCCCGAGTCGACGTGCGAATTCGCCGCGATGGGCACATTGCGACTTCTCGAAATCATTCGCGACCTGAACCCGCGTCCCAAGCTTCTCCATGCCAGTAGCAGTGAGATCTTCGGACAACCAAGTTTATCACCTCAAGACGAAACAACGCCGATGAATCCGGTGACGCCGTATGGTGTCGCCAAAGCGTTTGCAACGCAAATGGTTCGCGTCTATCGCCAAGCGCACGGTTTCTTTGCCTGCAATGCCATCTGTTATAACCATGAATCACCACGCCGTGGCGAATCGTTTGTCACGCGTAAAATCACTCGTGGAGTAGCCCGAATCAAACTGGGTCTTCAGAAGACAATCACGCTTGGCAACATCGATTCTTCCCGCGACTGGGGTTTTGCCAAGGACTATGTCGAAGCGATGTGGCGGATGCTGCAAGGCGACCAACCGAACGACTACATCTTGGCCACTGGCCTCCCTCACACTGTCCGCGACTTTCTCGAGAGCGCCTTTGCGACAGTCGATTTACCTTTAGAACCCCACATCATCATTTCCCCTCAGCTTTATCGTCCCTTAGAAGTCACATCACTGGTAGGCAATCCATCCAAAGCCAAACTTGACCTCGGCTGGGAAGCCACCACCCCATTC
>JBIKUM010000242.1:0-4712 GCA_044347585.1 Terrimicrobiaceae bacterium | reverse complement strand
TGGCCGTGATGGCTCCGCAGGCATTCAGCAGGATGCCGAAATTTACCGCATCCTCCTCGAGCCGGGGCAGTCGCTTCAACACGAAGTCCGCCCCGGGCGAGGCATTTGGCTTCACATTGCCGAGGGTTCACTTGTAGTGAACGGCAACACACTTGAAACGGGTGATTCTGCAGCCACGGAAGTATCCGGCACTTTGACTCTGACTGCCAACTCGAGGACCAATGCCCTTCTTTTTGATCTCCACTAAACACCAACCAAATCCATGAAACACATCTACAACTTCACGGCCGGCCTTTTGGGCTTCGTTTTTATCGTCTTCGGGATGAATTTCTTTCTGAAGTTCATCGCTATACCACAGCCGCCCGAGGGCTCGCCGGCCGCTATGTTTATGGGCGGAATGTTCCTCAGTGGCTTCTTGGCATTTGTCAAAGTTCTGGAAATTCTCGGTGGACTTCTCGTGGCCATTCCCAGAACGCGTCACCTCGGATTGCTGATTTTAGGCCCGATTATTGTGAATATCGCCGCCTTCAATTTCTTTTTCTTTGGTCCTGCAGCATTGCTTCAACCGCCCGTCCTTCTTGTATCGGTGTTGGCCCTGATTCAAGTTGCGGCCGCACGCCGCCACTTTCTGCATTTTATCACCAGCAAAAACTAATCCGATGTCAAACACCGCACTCTTCCAACCCCTTCAACTCGGCGCTTTCGAAGTCCCCAACCGCATCTTCATGGCGCCACTCACGCGTTGCCGTGCCGAAGCTGGCCATGTGCCTTCTGAGCTCATGGCGGAATACTATGCCCAGAGGGCTTCTGCGGGCCTGATCATTGCCGAGGCCACGATGGTGATGGAGGGAAATTCGGCCTTTTATGCCGAGCCGGGAATTTACTCCGAAGCCCAGATTGCCGGTTGGCGTAAAGTGACTAATGCCGTCCACGCCAAGGGCGGAAAAATCTTTCTCCAGCTCTGGCACGGCGGTCGGGCCTGTCCCTCGTTCTTCAATGGAGGTGCGCAGCCAGTGGCACCGAGTGCACTGGCGATCACGAACGACGAAGTGCACACGCCGGATGGAAAAAAGCCCTACGACATTCCGCGCGAACTCCGCGATGATGAGATACCCGCAATAGTTGCCGGTTTTAAAAAGGCCGCTGAAAATGCGAAGCTCGCCGGCTTTGATGGCGTTGAAATCCACGCCGCCAATGGCTACCTGATCGACGAGTTTCTGCGCGACGGCGCCAACAAACGCACTGGTCCTTATGGCGGCTCCATAGAAAACCGTGCCCGGTTTTTGCTGGAGATCCTTGAAGCCGTTTCGTCCGTCTGGGATTCCAATCGGGTGGGTGTTCGCATCTCTCCGCTGAACAGCTTCAATAGCATGTCCGACAGCGATCCCGTGGCTTTGTCAACATGGTTGGCCAAGCGTCTTGATGGATTTCATTTGGCCTACCTCCATGTCATGCGTGCCGACCTGCTCGGTGAGCAGCACGCCGATGTGCTCACGCCCGTTCGCGAAAACTTCTCCGGCGTGCTTGTCTCGAACATGGGCTACACCGCAGCGGATGCCTCCGATGCCATTTCCTCGCGAAAAATCGACGCAGTCGCCTTTGGGAGAAGTTTCTTGGCAAATCCCGACCTTCCCGAGCGTATTCGCGTTGCCGCTGAACTGAACGAGCCCGACGCTGCGACATTTTACTCGCCTGGCGCCGCTGGCTACACCGACTACAAAACGATCGAGGAATCCCAGTAGCTCCTTAGGGCAGCGAATTCAGGAGGTCCGCAGGCACGAGTCGGATCTCCGGCGTCCCATCGACCAGAACGGGCAGCCTTCCATCAGGAAGCGGTGCGCCAACCTTGAAGCCCGCGACGACATGCTCGCCAGCTGTGGCTTCCGGTGTGTTTTCGGACAATACCGAGAGGAAGTTGATGCCTAATTGAGGTTTCTCAAGGCCTGTCCTCTGAATCTCTGTGGGTGTTGCTGGAAGGCGCTCGGTTACTTTGGCGAGGGCGAGAGTCTTTGTAATGTTTTGGACATTTTCAGATTCTTCGGACCATCCATCGCGCGTGCGTGTGATGTCTCGCTGTGCACCATTGCGATCGACGCGTATGACATCGACCAAGTCCAAATTGATGCGGAGCAACGCAGAGTCGCGGAGGGTTTCGATATCTGGAGAGAAAAGCGATGTGGCCTCGGTGGGAATAGTGCCGCTCATTTTTCGGCCTTCCAAGCGCACGGTGGCGGGCGAATCGGCAGTGGGGTTTGCGATTTGGATCACATGGGGAGAGGTTCCGGAGTTGGTGGAAAATTGGACTTCTGCAGAGGGGTCGAGGCGCGAATCCCCTGACGAGGAGGGCTTGTTTTCCAGTTGGAAGTTCTCAAGCCGCAAGGCGTGAATTTTTGAGAGGAGATCATCCACTGCGGCCGCATCGGCGGGGGCGTTCAAGGGACGGAGGATTTTCCATCCATCGCCATCGCGCTGCAGTTCCAGTGTGGAGTTCCCCCGGCGAAACACAATGCGTTCGATCTGCGCAGGGTCGAGCGGCAGGATGCGGCGGTCGCGGTAGTTTTCGATCGGCGAAGTGAGGAGGCGAACGATGTCTTTCGGGATCAGGTAAACAGTCTTGGAATTTTCAAAGGAGACATATTGCCGCGTGCCGTCTGGACTGGTTTTTCCGATGAGCAATGAAGGTGGCCTGTCGCCTTTGAAGTCGATTTGCAGGCTGCTTTTGAGCACACCGTAGCCGGAGAGGTTTTTATCATCGCGGATTTCCGAGGCATCGATCCTGTCGAGGACTGGTGTTTCGAGCGCCGTTTGGATGAGGGCGGCGACGGCTTCGGGGGATGCAGAATCTTCCAAACCTTTCGTGAGATGCCATCCATCGTCTGAGCGCTGTATGCGGAAGGATTGGTCCCCGTTTTTGATACTGATGCCGGTGATGTCATCCGGATCGAAATCAAACAACGCGGTGCCAGGTTGAATGACGCGTTCGGTGGAAAAGCGCCAGCGGTGTGTTGTGCCCACAAAGACCGCAAGGCCAGTGGCTGCCAGCACGAGAAGGATGGTGGCGATGCGGTTCATGCGCGGCGTCTCAACCAGACGAGTAGCCCTAGAATCGCAGCCAATAGAGGTATGCCGACAACGACCAGGAGGGCGAGGCGCGACATTTGAATGTCGGTAAGCTGAAGGGAAAAACGGGTCGCGTTTTTAGGAGTGATGCCGCTCACGCTGCCTCGGTCGATGAGCGAGTTCACGCAGCCAACGAGGAGGTCGAGGCCTGAGCGGCTGAGGCCGGCATTGAAGGCGAATTGCGATGAGCCTATGACGATGAGGCGCGAGCTTTGAATGCCGACGAGGTCGTTCTCCACTGCATCACGGTCCGCGGAGGCGCCAATGATGAGCGGTTGACCATTATCAACGCCGTCCTGGTAGGCCACTCCGCCGGGTTGGTTCGGAAGGTAGGCAGTCTCGCCCCAAAACTCCTCGGCAGCCTCCACAAGGGGCCGGATGCGGATTTTTTCCTTCTGGGCGAGAGCCTGGTCGAAGGCGAGGGATTGCGTGGCTCCGGGGAAAAGGATGTTCATCCCCTCAAGGCGGCGGGTTACTTCGGCATTTGGCAAAACATGGGCCGTCACATCGCGAAGGATTCCGGTGGCCATGGGAAGTTGGATCAATCTCAGCACACGGTCGTCGCGCGGGGTTATGCCTGAGTTCGCCAGGAGTGAATGCAGGCGTGGAGTGGAGCTGTTCGGGTCAAGAAGGACGAGCATTTTTCCACCATTCCGCTGCCAGGCACTGATGACTGCCAATTCTCGCTCATCGAGGTCCGATTTCGGTGCCACGAGAACCAGCGCGGAGGCATCGGAGGGGATGGTGTCGGTGGATGACAGGGAGAGGGATTTGACGACGGTGTTCTGTTGGCTGATGGCCTCGGAGAGGTTTGAGAGGTCAGTCGCGGGGTTCGGTTCTCCATGGCCAGTCAGAAAATAAACAACCTCGGACTCAGGCTTCAGCAAGGCCAAAAGAGCGCTTGTGAGCACTTGCTCGCCCCTGAAGGCGAGAAGGACTGGTTGCCCGCCTTGGGCGAGGGGAGTGAGGTCGAAGTCTCCCATTTCTGCGATGTTCAAGAGGCGGTGGCGGCCCTCGTAGTCGAGAATGATGAGGTTGTCCAAGCTCGTGAGCTTGTATTTCGCCTGCAAATCCTGAATGCGGGAAAGATTCCGCGTGGGGTCCACATATTCCACACGCAGGCCGGTTCGCTTGTTGAAGAGCACCTCGTTCATGAGGCTCCGGAGGTCTCCGAAAATTTGACTCACTGGCGAAAGAAAGGTGGGTGAGGAAACGATGATGATCTCCAAAGGTTTTTTGAATTCCTTCAGGACCGCACGGGTTTGGCCAGCGAGAGAGAACTTCTGCGACCGCGAAAAGTCGCGCCGTTCGTAGTGCAAAAAGCCGAGGTAGTTGACCAGTGCGTAAATGACCAGAACGGCAAGAATCTGAAGTCCGATGCTGATTTTGATTCCAGTGCGCGGCGGTTTCATGATTTCCAGCGGCGGTATTGAAAGATGTGGTATGTCGCGAAGAGGACCAAAAGGGTGGAACTGAAGTAAAAGACCACCGGTCGCGTGTCGAAGAGTCCCTGCGAAAAATCCATCATGTGTTCAACAGGCGAAAGGTAGTAGGTCAACTCCCGCAGGAATGTGCCCGTCGAAGGCAGCAGA
>JBIKUM010000267.1:0-4257 GCA_044347585.1 Terrimicrobiaceae bacterium | reverse complement strand
CACGATCAGGAAAAAAAACAGCACCACATAGGCCAGAGGCTGGTGAAAGGCACTCGAAACTTCGCGGCCGAATAGAATCAAAAACTTCCTCATGGCATCAGCTTTCATCTCCTCCTGTGACTTCGGCAAAAACCTGCTCCAGCGAAACCGGTGGACGACTGATCTCTCGGACCCTCCATTTATTGTCCACCGCCTGCTTGTAAAGAGACTCCCTTGGGTCATGGCCCGGTTGGGGATAAATCGTGAAAACAGTCCACTCGCCATCCGCACGGTGCGACACGCTTTGAACGGATTCGAGCCCGCGCAGCGTGGATGCCGCCGCTTGGGCATCGGGAACGATGGCATCGAAAAGAATGTGCCCGGCCTGACCGAGGTGGGCGCGGAGGTTTTGAGGCGTGTCGAGCGCCTCGATGCGGCCTTTGTTGATGATGATGACTCGCGAGCAGAGCATCTCCACCTCGGGCAAAATATGGGTCGAGAGGAGAATCGTATGGTGGCGACGCAAGTTGCGGATCAGGTCGCGAACGAGCCGGATTTGATTCGGATCCAATCCAATTGTTGGCTCGTCAAGGATCAGCAGGTCGGGTTCATGGCTCATGGCATCCGCCAGACCGACGCGTTGTCTGTAGCCTTTGGATAGGTTCCCGATCAGTTTCTTCTCCACATCCTTCAGCCCGCAAAGCTCCAAAACATCGCCAACGCGTTCCTTGAGGCGCCGACCGGGAACGCCCTTCAGTGCCGCTCGATAGCGAAGGAACTCATGCACCCGCATATCCAGGTAAAGCGGGACATTTTCGGGCATGTAGCCGATATGCTCCCTTGCGCGGAGTGAGTCGGAAAAAACATCGAATCCAGCAACCTCGGCCTTCCCGGAAGTAGGAGGCAGGAAGCCAGAAAGCATGCGCATCGTCGTGCTTTTGCCGGCGCCATTGGGTCCCAGAAATCCCACGATTTCGCCTTTCTGCACCTCAAAATCGATGCCGTCCACAGCGGTAAATCCGCCGAAGCGCTTTGTGAGTTTTTCGACCTTGATCATTCGTTTCGAATCCTAGCCAGACACGCTCGAACGGGGAAGAAAAAGCCTGCGCTCAGATATGCCCGAAAACCTTCGCCGGGTTCATGGGAGTGTTGCGGCGGCTTCGTGGATAGCGGATTGCCAGCGGTTCAAAAAAGTCCACTCCTCGGCAAGGTTGGAAAAGGCCTGCGCATCGGCGAGGTCGAGCGATTTGGTTTTTTGCTCCAGAGCCTGGGCGTGCTGGGCGAGCTCCTCATTTAAAGCCGCCAATTTCCGGCGCACATCGGCGGCTTGTTTGTTTGCAACAGCCCGGGCGAGGGGACTGGTGGCCGAGGCTTGGGTGGATGCAACCTGCGCTGCGAGCCTGGCCGCCTCGCCGGTTCTTGAAAACAAGTCCCAGTCGGGTTGTGGTTTTTCATTCGATTGAAATCCCGGGAACCCGAGTTCCAAAAGATGGCGCAGTCTTGTCGCCGGTTTTTCCAGAATGCGGCGCGCCTCGTTCAATCGTGTGGCGCGGTCTCCATCGCCCTGCGATTTGTCGGGGTGGCACGAAGCCATGAGCTGGTGATGTCGGGATTTCACCTCCTCGGAGTCGATCCATGCTGTTCGAGGCAGGCCGAGTTCGGCGAAGTGGTCGCTCACGCCGAAAAACTCTCGCCGCAGGAGCAATGGGCCACGGCATTGGGATTCGTGACTTTGAATCCGCCCTTCTGCAGGTCATCGCTGAAATCGAGTTCCGACCCGCTCACAAAGAGTGCGCTCTTGGGATCCACGACCACGCGCACCTGATTCGATTCGACCATGATGTCCCGGTTCGCTGGGCCATCCACCAGATCCATCTTGTATTGAAGGCCAGAGCAGCCGCCGCCGATCACAGCCACTCGAAGCGCGCCTTGTGGCCGCCCTTGCTTGGATAAAAGTGAGCGTAGGCGATTGCTGGCTGCATCCAGAACGCGGATGAGCTTTTCGTTACCGACTCTGAATTGGACTGCTTCCATGAGAGTTTAAAATGCACGCCGAGCTTGAATCCGCAAGGGAATCAAAGGGTGTCAAAAACGAAGCCAGGATCGGCCCATTCGCCGGGGAAGCCGTAATCAAACGGAGCCGCTCCCCAGAAGAATGGGTCGTTGAAATACGGATGGCGGTCCCATTTGCTTCCGCCGAGTTGATTGCGCTTCGAGGCCTCGTAGTAGCCGACAGACTGGCCGAGATAGTTCACAAGAGTTGAACCCGCTCCGGCATCGGAGAGTTGTTCGAGCTGGGCGGTGGTGAATTTGTAGGGCGCCTTGGTGCTTTTCAGGTAGGCCACGATGGCTTTGTCGGAAACCCCAGCTTTTGCCAGACTCATGATGTCGTCAAAATCCAGCACACGACCTGCCTGAACACGCTTCTGAGTCGATGCCGGGACGCCTTGTTTCGCCATCTGTGCGGCGATGCCAGCGGGTGCCAGCGACTGCGGCGAAGTCGCGCAGGAATTCAAAAGAACGGTCATGGCAACGCAGGAAATGATGACGGGAAGTAATTTCATAATCTGCCGCGAATTCTCACAAGCGGTTCAAGGTTTGCACAGCTTTTCTGCTGGAAACAAAAAGGCCATTGACGCCCCACATTATATTTGGCATTTTTGCCAAATAAATGATGGATTTGGAATCAGGCAAAAACACCGCACATGACAGGTCAGTCATCGTCAAAGCAATGGCCCACCCCACACGCCTTCTTGTAATGGAAGTGCTCACACGGGGTGAAATGTGCGTGAACGATCTCACGACTCTTGCGGGATGCGATGTCACTACACTTTCAAAGCACCTTTCGCTCATGAAGCGAGCGGGTTTGCTTCAGTGTGAAAAGCGCGGAGTGAGTGTCTTTTACCAGATCGCCTGTCCGTGCTTTCTGGAGTTCTTCCGCTGCATCGACCTCATCAAACTGAATCAAAGCCTGCAGCAACGCTGTGAGGCTTGTTAGACGAACCTTATCATTGGCAAAAATACCAAATAAATTCTTATGAAATCCAGCACCTTCGTTGCTTCTCTCAAACAAAATTCCACACTCAACCTCAGATTTGTTCTGCCGGATGGCGGGATTGTTCCTGCACACGCCCACATCACCGAGGTAGGGCGAGTGGACAAGACCTTCTTTGATTGCGGAGCCACCTTCCGCAAAACCTCGTTTCTTTGCCTGCAAGCCTGGGTGGCCGACGACACGGACCACCGTCTCCCGGCTGGAAAACTGGCGGACATCATAGACCGGGCCGCTCCGCTCTTTCAGGGGGACGACCTTGATGTGGAACTCGAATACGAAGACGGGCTCATTTCGCAGTTCCCTGTGGAGTCTCTCTCTGTCGATACGGAGTCTGTTGTTGTTTTTCTTTCCACGAAACACACGGACTGCCTCGCGAAGGATATCTGTCTTGCTCCTGCGCAGGAATCTGAAGGTTGCTGTTCCGGCTCCGGTTGCTGCTGATTTTTAAACCTAAACATGACCACCAAACCTCTCGTTCTCATCCTCTGCACGGGGAATTCCTGCCGCAGTCACATTGCCGAAGGCATCCTGCGGGCTGCCGCGGGCGATCTCATCGAAGTCGCCAGTGCGGGTTCAAAACCTGCCGGATATGTCCACCCCATGTCGATTGAAGTCCTGAAAGAAATCGGGATAGATATTAGCGCGCACCACTCGAAGCATCTCGAGGAGTTTTTGAGCCGCCCGGTCGATACGGTCATCACTGTATGCGGCAACGCCGATCAAGTGTGCCCGATGTTTCCCGGCCAAGTCAGGCGCTACCACTGGGGTTTCAGTGATCCCGCCCATGCCGTGGGTTCCGAGGAAGAGGTTCTTGGCGAGTTCCGCCGTGTGCGGGATCAAATCCGTCTCGTCTTCGAGGCGTATGCCGCAGGCCTCCGTCAGGGCCAAGACCTCGCAAAATGAACCATCTCGACGCGCTCCGCAAGTTTCTTGCGGAATTCCTAGGGACTTTCTCTCTCATTTTCGCAGGAACCGGAGCGATCGTCATTAACGCCGAATCCGGCGGGGCGATTACCCATCTCGGCGTGGCGCTCACTTTTGGTCTGATCGTGTTGGCCATGATCTACACTCTTGGTGATGTCTCCGGGGCGCACATGAACCCCGCTGTGACAGTGGCCTTCGCGGCTGCAGGTTTGTTCCCCTTTGCAAGCGTCCTCCTCTACATCGCCGCGCAGGTGTCCGGCGCCTTGCTGGCCAGCCTGACGCTCCACTTTTTATTTCCT
>JBIKUM010000086.1:0-9481 GCA_044347585.1 Terrimicrobiaceae bacterium | reverse complement strand
GGAGGGCTCTCTCGCGGAACGCAAGGTGGAGCATGCCTTCGCGCTGGTAGGGAAAGAGCGGATGTAGCGTGACATGCTCGGGATGGCGGCCGTCGCGGACGCCGACCTCGTAGTCGCGGCGGGTGAGCACGCAATCGCGCTCGCGGGCGCGGTGGGCGAGCCAAGCCTCGGTATCCTGCGAAATGCGCAGCCCGTGGGCGGGATTTTTTAGGAGTTTTTCGTGGAGGGATTCGGGGTCGAGCTCGGATATTTGGAAACCTTCGGAATCGAAGAGGCAGCGGATGCGGGCGGGGAGTTTGTCGAGATTGCGTTCGATCCGGAGGCGGCTGGATTCGGCGTGGGGGACAAGGTCTATGCGCGGGGACGGCAGGCGCTTGGCGGCGGCGAATGCGGCGCGCTGGCGGCGGGCGAGTTGCAGGAGGAGCGCCTCGATATGTTTGCAGGTGCCCAGACCATTGATGCGGAAATCCGTGCAGGTGCAGGAATACTGCGCGGCGGCGATGTCGCGGATTTCGGCATGGTAGGACATGCCGCTGGCGGAATGGATTTCGAAGTTTGAAAAGATGGACTCGGCGGGGTCGAGGTTTTCGATGCGGAAGGTTTCCTCGCGAGCGCGGATGCGGCGCTTGAGAATTTCGTCTTGGTCGGAGGTTCGCCAATCACTCGTTGGTGGAAGTTCCGGGGCGGCGTGTTTTTTTGTGGAGCGCTTCATGCGGGATAGGGGCGATTTTTTAGAAAGCAGCGGCGGTGCTGGAAATGAAAAAGATGCGCGGCAGGTGTCGGGCGGTGTTTGTCGAAAGGAAAAACTTTCCGCACAAGTGCGACGGCCATGCGTCATGGTGTTTGCTCTGCATTTTTCGTTTGGCTGCCGAGCTCTTGCCGGAAGGCCTCAACACAACGCTATCCCCACGTATACCCAAGAGAACGCCGACGAACCAAACTAGGGGTCAGGGTTCATTTTCTTTCATTTTAAGTTTGCGCGCGTCGCTTTTATCTGTTGGAATTCCTTCATGGCGCGAAGTATTCGACTGGAATTTGAAGGGGCTTTTTACCATGTGATGGCTCGGGGGAATCGGAAGGCGGCGATTTTTTTGGATGATCATGATCGGCGGTTTTTTTTGCAATGTCTGGCCGATGTCTGTGAAAAAACGGGTTGGAAGGTGCATGCGTGGGTGTTGATGGAAAACCATTACCACCTTTTCATTCAGACGCCCGAGGCGAACTTGGTGGAGGGGATGAAATGGCTGCAAAACACGGTGACGCGGCGGTTTAATGTGCGGCATCGCGAATGGGGGCGGTTGTTTGGCGATCGCTACAAGGCGGTGGTGGTCGATGGGGAGAGCCCTTATTACTATGAAACGCTGTGGGATTACATTCACTTGAATCCTTGCCGTGCTGGGCTGGTCGATGTCACGCAGGGGCAGAGTGTTTTGGATTATCAGTGGAGTAGCTTGGCGGGTGGGTATGCCGTGATGCCGCATCAGAGGGCGAAGTGGTTGGCGGCGGAACAGGGGCTGGCGGTGATGGGGGTGGAGGATACGGTTGAGGGGCGGAAAAAACTGGTCGAACGCTTGGACAAGCGCGCGGCGGAGGAGCGTGAGCGGAGCGGGTTTGTGGCGGTGGATGCGGATGCCGACAAGCGGGGAAGCCATTTGCGACGGGGCTGGTATTGGGGAAAACAGGCGTTCGCGGAGAAGTTGATGAAGCTCGGCGAGGCGGCGATTGGGCGAAAGCGCAAGGCTCGCAGCTATGATGCGAGCCCGGAAAGGAAGGCTCATGGGGAGCAAAAGGCGTTGGACTTGTTGGAGGAGGGATTGCGAGTGGCGGGCCTCGCCAAGGAGGAGTTGGCCGGGCATCGCTGCACCGAGCCGCGTAAGGTCCTGCTTGCAGGGTTGCTGTGGAAAAAGACAACAGTTTCACAAGCGTGGATCGCCGAGCATCTGGGCATGAAAAACGCAGCCAATGTGAGCAGGGTCATCCACCGCATGGATTTATCGCGGCTTGAGATTAAGGCGCCAGAGGAGTTGTGGCGGTTTGCTGGTGCAAAAATGAAAGAAAATGAACCCTGACCCCTAGTTTAAAAGGTTGGCGCGTGGGCGGTCGTGCTGGGTAAGTTGGGGTATGAAACTTCAGCAGAATCAGATTTGGCATAAG
This sequence comes from Terrimicrobiaceae bacterium, assembly GCA_044347585.1. Classification (GTDB taxonomy): domain Bacteria; phylum Verrucomicrobiota; class Verrucomicrobiia; order Chthoniobacterales; family Terrimicrobiaceae; genus UBA967. Next base: position 7,327 of record JBIKUM010000086.1, on the reverse strand, counting down.
GGGAGCGAGTATTACCGGATTGTGCAGTTGGGGCGGTTGGAGGTGCAGTATAAGACGATGACTGATCCGCTGAGTGGGCGGGGGCCTCATGAGCAGGTGACGAAGAAGGAGTTTTGCCGGTTGCTGAAGGGGGCGGTTTTGGTGGAGGGTTTGAGCAGTCAGCAGGAACAGCAACAGCAGTGATAAAAAAGGCCGGGGGCGCGCCGTGTTTGCGGAGCGCCCCCGAGGGGTTGATGGCTGTAAGCCGGATTCTGTCCAGCGGGCGGCTTGCGCCGACTGCCTGGACGGTCATTTGTCTCACTCCACGCCTTGCGGCGGGGCGGGGTCCTTGCGGACTGCGACCAATACCCGGAGGGTGTCGCCGCTTGCGCGGCGTGTTGGGCAGGCGACCCGATCCCTCCTGTTCTGTCTTGCACCGCATGGGGTTTTTCGTGCCCCCTTGCTTGCGCTCGGGGCGGTGGGCTTTTACTCCGCCTTTTCACCCTTGCCGCCCGGCTTGCGCCGGGGTGGGCGGTATGTTCTCTGTGACACTTTCCGTCGACCGGGACTTTGGCCCCGGCCCCCCGCGCATTCTACGCGGCATGCTGCCTTGTGGTGTCCGGACTTTCCTCTCCCGACGCGCCTTGCGGTGGGCTGAGAGCGACCGTCCGCCATCAGTGGAAACGATAGACGCGTGTCGGGTTTTTTCAAGCGGTGATCGTGTGGATTTGGATTTTGCGGACTGGGAAATCGGTGATACGCATACGGGAATGTCGAGCACTGATCATCTTGCGGACCGCGCGGCGAGGGCGGAAAAAATCATCGCCGCACCGGAAAATTTCAAGGTTTGCGAGGGGTGTGAATCCATCGTCACGGTGAGGGTCACCTCGTGTCCGAACTGTCACGGATACCGCTTCGACGAAGCGCCGGAGCGGGTCGTCGAGCAGGCACAGTTGCTGGCCTCGCGTCCGCAACAGAGTGTGACGGCCGAGGATTTGTCATAGGAGGAATTCTGAATCCTGTGGCTGAGACGAAGAACAAGTTCGGTGCTGCAGGAATGGCGGTTTTGGCGCTGGGCGTTGTGTTTGGGGATATCGGCACGAGCCCGCTGTATGCGTATCAGTTGGCGGTGAGCATCGCCGGGGCGGAGGCTGCGTTGGGTGTGGCGTCGCTGATCATTTGGACGCTCTTTTTAGTGGTGTGGGTGAAATACGTGATGTTGGTCATGAAGGCTGACTACCACGGCGAGGGCGGGATTTTCGCGTTGATGGCGCGAATTTTCGACGGGCGTCCGACGAGGGCTGTGAGCCGGGGGGTGATGGCGTGCCTGCTGGTCTTTGGAGCGGCGCTGCTCTTTGGCGACGGGGCGATCACTCCAGCGGTTTCGGTGCTCAGTGCGGTGGAGGGCTTGGCGAGTGTGAATCCGGAGTGGGGTCGCTATTCACTGCCGTTGGCTGTGGTTATTCTGGGGGGCTTTTTCTATGCCCAGCGTTTTGGCACGAGCCGGCTGGGAGGGATTTTCGGGCCGGTCATGTTGGTGTGGTTCCTTGTGTTGGCCGCCATGGGTGTGGTGCAAATAAGTGCATGTCCGGAGGTGTTGCAGGCTTTGAATCCGCTGCACGGGGCGCGGTTGCTGGCCACGGGTGGCTGGGGCGCCTGGGCGCTAGTGGGTGCTGTCGTGCTGGCGGTGACGGGTGCGGAGGCGCTCTACGCCGACCTCGGGCACTTTGGCCGGAAGCCGATCGTGGCGGGTTGGAGGCTGGTGGTTTTTCCCTCGCTGATTTTGAACTATCTCGGGCAGGCGGCACTTGTGATGAAAACGCCGGCGAATGCGGTGGAGACGAATCTGTTTTTTCTCATGATTCCAGAGGGTCACTTGCGCGGGGCGCTTGTGGTGTTGGCGACGGCGGCGACGATCATCGCCTCGCAGGCGCTGATCAGCGGGGTGTTCTCGCTTGCAAGCCAGGCGATGGATCTCGGGTATCTGCCGAGATTCTATGTGCGGCACACAAGCGCTGAGACGCGAGGGCAGATTTACATCCCTGTTTTGAACAGTCTTTTTGGCATTGCTTGCATCATGCTGGTGTTGGGTTTTCGCACGGCGGACGCGCTTGCGGGGGCTTATGGAGTCGCGGTGACGGGAGCCATGGCTGTGACATCGGTTGCGTTTTTTGTCGTCAAGTGGGCGGAGCCCGGCGTGTCGCGCATCTGGTCCGTGGTCGTTTTGATTGGCCTGTTGAGTTTGGATTTGCCGTTGTTTGGCGCGTGTCTCACAAAAATCGCCGATGGTGGCATCGTGCCTTTGGCGCTGGCTGGAGCGGTGGCGGCTGTGATGCTCACTTGGCGGAAGGGGCGGGATTTGGTGCATGGGCACTTGCTGGCAAGCCCGCTGGGAGTGCAGGAGCTGGCAGCGAGGATGGAGGTAGAGAATTTTCGCCGTGTGCCGGGAACGCAAGTTTATGTGATGCGCCAGATCGATCCGGAATTCGCGGTGGCGCGGATTCTCGAACAATACCGGCGCACGCAGGTTCTGCCGGAAAATGTGGTGATTCTCTTGCTCGATGCCGGGTGGGGGAATCCTTTTGCCGAGGCTGAAAACATAACGATCAAAAAGCACTCCGCTGGTCTCTGGGAGGCGAGTGCGCGGCATGGTTACATGAACGAACCGGATGTGCCCTTGATTTTGCAAAAGTGTGCCGAGCAGACCGGCGAGGGAGGGTGGAGGACTCCTGTTTTCCACATTCTCGCGCAGGAGTTGATCGTGACTTGTTCAAACAAGCAAATGAGGCGCTGGGAAAAAAAGCTCTTTGGATTTTTCTCGCGGAATGTCCTTCCAGGCTCGGATTACCTGAACATTCCGCCTGACAGTCTGATCGTTTACAACTGGCTACTGCGGCTTGATCCGGCGGAGGGAAGGGAAGTTTCAAGTCTTAAGAATTAAGTTTTAAGCAGGTGGCGCTCGGCCGCCGTGTGTCTGCGCGCTGCGTGATAAACGGAGCGGATCGGGGGAGGCTTGAATTCACGATTCCGGCGCGAAGCGGTGTTGGGGTAGGTCTTTTGCGGTGTCAAGTTGGCGGCGGAGCTTTTGCCATGCGGCGGTTTCGGCATCGCTCGCCGCGCTCCAGTTTTTCGCGACTGCGAGACGCCTGGCATGTGCAAAGTCTGAGGCTGCGGCTTGATAATCCTGTGCCGCGCCGCCGTGGAGTAGAGCGAGTTTTTCGGAGATGGCTGCGGTGAGTTGGCGTTCCTTCGAGCGGTCGCGTGCGAGGGACCATGTGAAGAGTTCGAGCCTGGCGATTATTGTTGGATCGAGCTTTGAGTCGGTTTTTTCGGCGATGATGGAAAATGTTTTTTCTAAAAACGGCAGAGCCTGCTCCTCGTCGGCTTGATCCGCCGCTTCGGCAAACGCGCGTTGAGCTTCCAGTGTGCTCCATGCCGCCGATAGTGCGGGGATCGGCGGAATCCCGTATTGGCCGTTCAGAATACGATAAAAATCCCAGAAAGCCTGCGAGTGCTTGTCTGCTGCCGCGTGTCGCCAGATGCCTACTTGCAGCTCCGCCATCGAGGCGGCATCAAACCCGGAAAGCGAGCTGCTTCGCGGCCAAAACAAATACCCGCCGAGTGCGATGAGGACGGCCAGCGAAAATTTGATGACGAAGCGCACAGGCGTCGGCCGCGATCAGAGGCAGAGCCTTCCGTAGAGCGCGTCGAGTGGCAGCTGGAGTCCGATGAAGAACTCCCCGAACTCGGCGTATTGTGCGCTTACCTCGTCGAAGCGCATCTCATAGACGATCGCCTTGATGTCGGAGGTCGTCCTCGCAAAGAGGGTCACGAACCACTCCTCGTCGTCGAGGCCGGTCGAGCCGGTGATGAGTTGGAGAATGCGTCCTGAGTAGGTGCGGCCGACGCGGGCGTGGCCGGCCATGAGTTTTTTGCGGGCATCGAAATCGAGCGCATACCAGTTCTGGCCTGGGGCGCGGCGTTTGGACATCGGGTATAGGCAGACGACAGGCCAGTCGGGGAGGTTCGGCTCGAGGCGGTCCTTGAGATACTTCGCCATGCGGGCGCTGAAGGCCTGCATCTTCTCGTCGAAGGCCGGCGTGCCGGGAGCGAGTTTTTCCTCGGTCTCGAGCGTGGCGGCGTATTCTTGGTCGCTGGTCGTGTATTCGCTGCGCTCAGTCATTGAAAGCCAGCTGAAGGTCGGCGTGAGGATGTCCGGCCCGAGGGCAGTCGCAAGGCGCTTGGCGAAGGCGTCGGCAATTTGCAGATCGGGTGTGAGAAGCATGAAGCCGAGGTCGGCCTTTGGCGTGACCATGCTGAAGAGGAGGAGTTGGGTGCCGGGGGTCGCGCGGATTTCGCGAACTAGTTCGGCAAGGGCGGTCTTCGCTGCGATGCGAGCGGATTTGTTGAGGAGTTCCCAAGCGGAATACTCGACGCGGAAGAAGAGGTGGACGACATGGCGGCCCTCGGTGGGCAGGATTTCAGGTGGTGTCTGCATTTTCAGGATTTGGAAAAATTTTTGATCAGGCTCAAAAAACGGTTGCAATCCGGTGGGCGCGCAACCAATTTGCGATCTCAATTCATCAAATTAATATGGCAGACGTAGCAAACAAATACAGCGACAACGTTGAGGGAAAATTTTTCGTGGATGACCAGTGCATCGACTGCGATTTGTGCCGCGAAACCGCTCCGGCGAATTTCAAGCGCAATGACGATGGCGGTCACAGCTATGTCTACAAACAGCCGGAGACTCCCGAGGAGGAGGCTCTCTCCCAAGAAGCGATGGATGGCTGCCCGGTCGAGGCCATCGGAAACGACGGTTAGCACCTGAACTTTTAAAACAGGCTCCCGGCCGCAAACCGGGAGCCTTTTTTTATGTCTGCAGAATCTCTCAGAGCCAAAGTCATCGCCGAGTGGCGTGGGCTGCAGGAACCCTTCGAGCGGAAGGACCGCTGCACGGCGGTTGGCGATGTGCTGCAAAAGCTCATGCCGAAGCTGGGTCTGGGCGAGCGTTTGAACGAGAGCGAGGTCCGCGCGGCTTGGAAGGATGTGGTGGGCGATTTCATAGCTCAACACGCTGCTCCGGCAGGCTTGAGCGGCGGCGTGCTCGGAATCCATGTTCTCCAGCCCAGTCTGCGCTATGAACTTGAGAGAAACTGGAAGCGGGAAATCCTCGCCAAGCTTCAGGAGCGCTTCGGAAAAAAGGCGATCCGGGAAATCAAATTCCGCATTTCCTGACCGCCCCATACCGAAAATTTGTGCCGATTGGGGAAAAATTCATTGCCAACGCGCGGGCACATCCGCACAAGTGAAGAAGGCGCAATCGAGGCGTCCCCTAACATTTTTTAAAACATGAGCGAACGACGAGTCGTCGTGACCGGCATGGGCGTTGTCAGCCCGGTTGGAAACGATCTGGAAACATTCTGGGAATCCCTTATCAAAGGACGCAGTGGCATTGGGCTTTTTGAGGCCTTCGATTCTTCGGCCTACGACTGCAAGATTGCCGGCGAAGTGAAGAACTTCGAGGCGGTGAAGTATTTCAAAAATCCCAAGACCGTGAAGCGCACCGACCGCTTCACGCAGTTTGCCATGGCCGGGACCAAGATGGCCCTCGAAGACTCCGGTATCGACCTCGAGACTGTGGACCGCACGCGCTTTGGCGTGATGATTGGCAGCGGTATTGGCGGTCTCTACAGCATGGAGGAGGAAGCACACCGCTTGGCTGATCGCGGTCCTTCGCGTGTGTCACCATTCACGATTGCCATGATGATTTCGAACATGGCCAGTGGCATGGTATCGATGGAATACGACCTGCGCGGGCCGAACATGTGCATTGTCACTGCCTGTGCGACGGCGAACAACTCGCTTGGCGAGGCGTGGCGCATCATCAAATTCGGTGACGCGGATGCTTTCATCGCTGGTGGTGCAGAAGCCACAATCACTCCTCTCGGCATCGCGGGCTTCGCTTCTATGAAGGCCCTCAGCTGCCGCAATGACGATCCGCAAAAGGCCTGCCGTCCGTTTGACAAGGACCGTGATGGCTTTGTCATGAGCGAAGGCGCGGGTATCGTGGTGCTCGAGGAATACGAGCATGCGAAAAAACGCGGCGCGAAAATTTACTGCGAACTCGCTGGCTATGGTTGCACGGCAGATGCCTATCACATGACCGCTCCCATGCCCGAGGGCGAGGGCGCCGCGCGTGCGATGACCATCGCCATGCGCCATGCGAAGGTCGAACCCGGGCAGATCGATTATATCAACGCCCATGCGACATCCACCGGCCTCGGCGACATCTGTGAGACACGGGCCATAAAGCTTGCCCTCGGCGACCATGCGCGCAAAGTCGCTGTGAGTGCGACAAAATCCACCACCGGCCACCTGCTTGGAGCGGCCGGCGGAGTCGAGTTGGCCGCGAGCGCGCTGGCCATCAAACACGGTGTCATTCCGCCTACGATCAATTTGGAAAATCCCGACCCAGAGTGTGACCTTGATTGCGTGCCGAATGTGGCGCGCGAGGCGAAGCTCTCTTGCGTGATGAGTAATTCCTTCGGATTTGGCGGTCACAATGCCACGATCTTGCTGAAGGCCGTTGGTTAAGGCCTTCGCGATTTCGCGCGGCACAGCCGGACGCTTGGTTTCCAAGTCGAATGAACGAATCCGATATTGAAGTCCGCACCTATTTTGCACGGGGCAAAAACGCTCTCGTGGCGCGGGCGGATTTTTCGGAGCTGTATGCCTCCTGGTATTTGCACCGTCTGGATTACGGCATCGAAATACCATCCGAAGTCGAGGATCTTGGGCGCGATGCGCTCGCGGCGGTGACGCTGCACTGCGCGAGCCGTCCCTGGGGCGAGGCCTGCGCTTGGACGATTAAATTTCCAACCCCGAGGGCGAATATTTTCGCAGCGGGGGATAACAATACCGGCACGGTCGTGGCTCGCGTGCACACGGAAGACGCCTCGCCTCTGGAGAAGGGAATATTTTATTCGGATGTCGTTGAAGACCGGAAGCCGCCCAGAAGGAGCGCGGTGGATTTTGAAGCCGGTTCGGTTTTCGAGGCGGTGGAGATTTTTTATGATCGAAGCGAACAGCGCCCGGTGCGTTTTTTTCGGCATGATGAAGAGGATATCGTGATGGTCGCCGCGCAGCCCGATTGCGATCTGGAGTGGCTGCAGAGCCTCACGACGGAGGGTGTCCGGACATTGGATCAGAGTGTCGAGTTATCGCTCCTTGAGAAACGGCAGTTCACATTTTCCTGCGGCTGCAATGCCGAGCGCATGCTTGATTTCATTGCGCCTGTTTTCAAGCAGGAGGCCAATGGGCTCTTTGGCGATGACGCGTCGCTCAC